>JAIRRU010000246.1 GCA_031255815.1 Treponema sp.
CTCATGGTTCCGTCCGGGCGGAACCCCCGGCCAGGGCGCCGAGGAATTCGCGGGTTCCCTTCTTGTTCCCCCCGGGGCCCACGCAGGAAGGACAGCCCCGGGCGCAGGGGCAGCGGCCCGCCGCCCGGAAGGCCGACGCGAAGAGGGCTTCGGTTTTTCGCGCCAGGCTCTCCGAAAGGCCCGTGCCGCCGGGGTACTTGTCGTAGATGTAGAGGGCCGGTACGCCGAAGTGCGGGTCCCTCACCCTTTCGGCCAGCCCAAGGTCTCTCGGGTCGCAGAGGAGGAACACCGGGGCAATGTGGCGTATCATGGTTCCGGCCCCGGAGAGGACCGAACCGGCCCCGGCCCCGTCCATGGCGGCAAGAACCCCGCCGCCTTTGCTCTCCCCGCCGAAAAGGAGGATCAGGGCCCTGGTCTGCATCTCCTCCTCGGGAAGCTGAATTTCGCCGTAGCCTATGTTCTCGTGAGTATGAAAGCGGATCTTCTTGAACTTGGCCGCCTGGGATCTGACCAGCACGTCGCCCAGAACCCCTTCGGCGGCCAGCGCCCCCGCTCCGGGGTAACGGAAACGCTCATCCTCGGACAATACCTTGATGTCGGTCTTTACAAGGCCGTCGGTAAAATAATTCACCTCCGCCTCCCGGACCAGGCACTTGCGGTTCTCTATATCCAGCTTTTCCACCAGGTACTGGCGGCCCCGGTGTATGTAGACGGCGTTGTCAAAGATAAGCTCCTTGGCGCTGGGCCTGTCCATCTCGCCGATTACCGCGTTGCGGCCTTTGGTAACGTCGATGATCACCACGTTGTCCGCCGCGGCCGAACGGAGGCTTATGCCCTCGGCGGGGAAGGAACGGTCGGCCCAGAACCAACTTCCCCCGGTGTGGCGGACTATGCCGTCTTCCTCCAGGAATTCCAGGACCGGAACCGCCTGGGCTTCCTCAAAGGCGTCTTCCCCTTTTTTTAAACTTTCGTCCTTAAAGGGGAGTTCAAAACACGCGCATTTTACGTGATCCGAAAGGATATAGGGGTTGTCCGGGTCCAGCCGGGCTTCTTCCGCGCTCTTCCTGAAAAACCATTCCGGATCTTCCATAATAAACTGATCCAGCGGCGAGGCGGATGCCACGAAGACCGAAACCGAGACGCCGCCCCTCCTGCCGGCCCGGCCCGACTGCTGCCAGAAGCTGTTGAAAGAGCCGGGGAAACCGGCCACCACCGAAGCGTCCAGGCCGCCTATGTCGATCCCCAGTTCCAGGGCGTTGGTGGAGACCACCCCCTGGATGCTACCGTCCCGAAGGCCCCTCTCGATCTCCCGCCTTTCGTTGGGAAGGAGCCCCCCCCTGTAGGCCTCGACCCGGATACGGGAATTCCCGGTGTAGATGTTGGACAAGTCCCCGTTCACGTAGGAAGCGGCCACTTCGGTCTTCACTCTGGAATGGGCAAAGAGGATGGTCTTGATCCCCGCCTTGAGAAAGGCCAGCATCCAACGGCGGCTCTCGGCGACTACGCTCCGGCGTATGCCCTGAACCGCGTCCACAAGGGGCGGGTTGTAGAGGATGACCCGCTTCTCCCCCCTGGGAGCGCCGTTGTTGTCCACCAGAACCGTTTCTTCGCCGATGAGGGTTTCGGCGAGTTCTTTGGGGTTGGCGATGGTGGCGGAACAGAGAATAAAGAGGGGTCTGGAACCGTAAAACGCGGCGACCCGCTTGAGCCGCCGTATCACCTCCGCCGCGTGGCTCCCCAGAACCCCCCGGTAGGCGTGGGCTTCGTCTATGACCACGTATTTGAGGTTGGAAAAAAACCGTATCCACCGGGGATGGTTGGGGAGGATTCCCGCGTGGAGCATGTCGGGATTGGATATGATGATCCGCCCCGTATCCCTGGCCGAGACTCTGAGGCTTTCGGGGGTGTCGCCGTCGTAGGTGGCTGCCTTGACCGGTATGGCCCGGGGGGAGGCATCCGTGGAAGCCCCCCCGGAAGGAGGCGAAACAAGCTCCCCCAATTCTGCCTGCTGATCCTGGGAAAGGGCCTTGGTGGGGAAAAGGTAGAGGGCCCTGGCTTCCCCGTCTTTAACGAGGGCGTCCAGAACCGGGAGGTTATAACAGAGGGTCTTGCCCGAAGCCGTGGGCGTGACCACCACCACGTGACGGCCCTTCCTGAGGGTCTCCCAGACCGAAGCCTGGTGGGTATAAAGGCGGCCGATGCCCCGGTTTACAAGGTTGGCGGCAATGCGGTCGTCCAACTCCTCCGGAAAAGGCGCGTAGACGCCTTCTGCGGCTTCCAAAACTTTCTGCATGACGATGTTCGGGGCAAAAGAAGGATCGGAAAGGATCTTTTCCAGGGCTTCCATGCTTGTATCATACCGGCTCCCTGGGTTAAGGTAAAGCCGGGCGGGGCCGGACACTAAGTATTCATTCTTTATAGGGAGGAGTCATGGATCTGTTCCATCTTGTGACGAGGGCTTTTGAAAAGACCGAATTTAAAACGGTAGATACAGGAGGAGAAAAACCCCGCGTTGAGGACGGCAGGCTTTTCGTGCCTCCCGCTGTGCTGCGAAGGGCCGCGGAGGAGGGCTTCAGGGAGCTTTCGTTCTTTTTCCGGGAAAGCCATCTCCGCCTCCTGGCTGAAAGGCTTGAGGAGCGCGGGCTCTCCGCGAACGACCGTCTGACCATAAAGCTCCTCCTCAAAAACGCGATCATCGCCGCCGGGGGAGAGCTTGCCCTTTGCCAGGATACGGGAACCGCCGTCATTTACGGATGGAAAGAGGAGGGAGTCTTTACCGGTTCAGCGGACATGGAGGAGATTGAAGCCGGGGTCGCCGCAGCCTATAAAAAAAACCACCTCCGGTCTTCCCAAACCGGGGCGTATTCCTTCTTTGACGAATTCAATACCGGCGACAATCTTCCCGCCCAGATTCATATTGAATCGGTTCCTTCCAGCAGTTTGTTGCGCTTCGCACAAAGGTACCGGTTCCTCTTTGTTGCCAAGGGAGGAGGTTCCTCCAACAAAACGAGCCTTTTTCCTATGACCAAGGCACTGCTCGAAAAAGAGGCGTTTGAAAAATTTCTGGAAGAGAAAATAAAAGCCCTGGGAACCGCCGCCTGCCCGCCCTACAGGCTGGCCGTAGTGGTAGGGGGAACCAGCCCGGAACTGAACCTTGAGGTCCTGAAACTTGCTACCGCCGAGGTCCTGGACGCTGCGCCGTTTTTTGCGGAAGGGGAAAAGCCAG
>JAIRRU010000260.1 GCA_031255815.1 Treponema sp.
ATTTTCTACGGCCTCGCCTTTTTCTTCGGCGGCCTCTGCCTGCGTTTCCCCGACATGGTTTACGAATTCATGTCCTCCTCCCAGGCGCGGAACCTGGAGATGATGTACGATCCCTCGAATTCCCATTTCCTTGAGCCCCGGGATGTTTCCTCCGACGCGGATATGTTCGGCTTCTACATCTACCACAATATTTCCATCGCCTTTAGAACCTTTGCGGGGGGCATGCTCTGCGGCGCGGGGAGTCTCTTTTTCCTCGCCGCCAACGGCCTCTTTCTGGGGGTTTCGGCGGCCCATATCATCAACAAGGGTTTCGGCTCCGCTTTTTTCCCCTTCATCATCGGCCACAGCGCTTTCGAGCTTACCGCAATCATCTTTTCCGCCCAGGCGGGGCTGATCCTGGGCTACCGTTTCTTCGTTACCCGCGGGCTCTCCCGCGCCGCGTCCCTAAGGGAGGCGGGCAGGGAGGCCCTTCCCCTGATTTCCGGCGCGGCGCTGCTTCTGCTGATCGCCGCGGGCATAGAAGCCTTCTGGTCTTCCCGGTTTACCCTTCCCCTCCGGCTGCGCTACGGCGTAGGGATCGGGCTCTGGGTTCTCTTGATCCTCTACTTCCTCTTTGCCGGCTCTTCCCGCCGCCGGAGGCCCTGACCGATGGATCTTCCCTTTGACGGCGCTCTGGCTTTAAGGCGGCGGAGCGTTTGGGAGGCGGCGGACGCGGGGCTGCTCCTCTGGCGCAAGGATTTTCTCTACATCCTCCCCTTCTTCGCCCTGCCCGTCTGGCTATGCGCTTTTTCCCTCCGCCTCCTGCCGGGCAGGTTCTGGCCTCTATCCTGGTTCGCCCTCTGGTACCTGCGGCCCCTTTTTGAACGCCTGGTGCTGCAGGTGGTTTCGGCCCGTTTTTTCAACCCCCCCGCTCCGGGCAGGGGAGGGGAGGGGCTGCCGGGGATGCCGGGCGGGGGGAAGGGGAGCCTTTACCGGGGTCTTTTGCCGAATCTGTTCCGGGGCCTGGCGGGGGATCTCCTCTGGCGGCGTTTCAGCCCCTGGCGGGCCGCCATGACCCCGGTCAGGATCCTTGAGCGGCTCGGCCCCGCCCGGACAAGGCGGCGGAAAAAGAACCTTTCCGGCGGGGGCATCGACTTCTGCGTCTTTCTGAGCGTCTGGAGCCTCGCGCTTGAGGCGATCCTCCTGGGAGGCGAGATCCTCTTCACCCTGATGAGCCTTATGATGATCCAGCCCGATTTTATCAGTTCCCCGGGCGATTTTTTCGTCGGGAAGGAGATCTTTATATACAGCGCCTGGTGCGCCAACGGCATATTAACGGGAAGTTTGTATGTGTGCATGGGTTTCAGCCTTTACCTGAACAGCCGGGTTGAGCTTGAAGGCTGGGATCTGGAACTCCTCTTCCGCCGCCTTGTTCAGGAGAGGCGGGAGAGATCCCCCGCGCCGCGGCCCGGCGGCCTGGCGCTGCTGGCGCTCTGCCTTTTTACGGCCCTTCCCCCCTCCGTTTCCGCCCAGGAAACCCCCGCCCCGCCGGCCCCGGAGGCCTTTTCCGGAGCCGGGGAGGGCGCGCCCCTGGAGGCGCTCCAAAGCATCCTGGCCTCGCCGGAGTTCGGCGGCAAAAAGGAGGGCTGGGGTATCCGTTTCCGCCAGCGGGAAGAGCAGGAGGAGCGGGAAAAACCCCGGCTCCTGAGTCCCGCTTCCTGGCTTCCGGCCGCGCGGAGGATCTCCGCCCTGGCGCTCCGGGCCCTTCTGGCGCTGGGCTTCCTGGCCCTGGGGCTCTTTTGCGGCTTCTGCCTGTACCGCCTGCGGGAAACCGGGGGAAAGGGGGAGGAAAGGGGGAAGGCCGGAGCCCTGCCGGGGGAGAAAGCGGAAATTCCGGAGGAGCTGCTCCGCGAGGCCCTGGATCTTCACCGGGCGGGAAGAATCCGGGAAGCCTGGGCCCGGTGTTTTGCCGCTTCCCTTGCCGCCTGGTCACGCTCCGGCCGGCTCAGCTTTCCCGCCGGGGCCACCGAGTACCGCTGCCTTGCCCTGGTTCGCGGCCTTCCGGCCCGGCCGCTTCAGGAAGCGCGGGCGGAGGCGCCGGATTCGGCTGCCCGGCGCGGTTTCGCGGAACTTATCGCCGTCTGGGTGGCCCTTGCCTACGGCGGAAGGATCCCCCCGGAGGGGGCTTTTGAACGGGCCCTGGCCTGGATAAGGGATCTCTGCGGGACGCCGGGAGGGGAAAGCCCGGCATGACCAGATACCGGGCCCTTATCGGCATCATAATCTCCGCGCTGGGGCTCCTCGTCCTCCTTGCCTTGAGCCAGTTCGAGACATACTCCCGGACAAGGTACCTTCCGGCTTCCCGGGAAGTCCGGGCGAATCCCTTCTACGCCCTGGAAAGATGGCTCGGCGGGGCGGGACGCCCGATCCGCTGGGGGGACGGCAACGTTTTTTCCCGCAACCCGGCCGCCTTTATCCGGGAATTGAGCGGGCGGGAAGGGATCATCTTCCTTGAATCCTCCCTTTTTTACTGGGACGGCGCGGAGGATCCGCTTCTCTCCTGGATAAGGGAGGGGGGCGCCCTGATCCTCTCGCTGAACCCTCCCTGGGACGGCTGGATAGACGGGGATTTTGCCGATTTTCTCGAGCGCCAGGGGGTGCGGGCGGAGGACGGGATGTACCTGGAGGAGGAAGACGCCGAAACCGGGGAGCCTGATGTCCCGGACGGGGAGGACGGGGGAGGGGAGGGGCAGCCCCTGTTCCACTGGCGCTTCCGTTTCAGCCCCTCCGGGGAGCTTCCCGCCGGGGAAGCGGCCCCGCCGATCTTCATAAAAGACAGGGCAGGGCTGGGCCGGATCGCCCGCCTTTCCCTGGGGAAAGGCTCCCTTACGGTGATGGGCGTTCCCCTTTTCATGTATAATGCCAATCTGAAGGAGGCGGCCAATGCCCGGCTGGCCTGGGAGCTGAGCGCGGCGGGGGCTTCGGCGGAACGGCCCGAGATCCTCTGTATCCGGGGCGGGGGGGCGGTAAAAAGCCTTACCGGGAGGCTCCTGGAGCGGGGGAACCTCCTTCCCCCCCTGGCGGCGGCGCTGTTTCTTATCCTTACCGGTTTCTGGATGCTGATCCCCTCGTTCGGCATTCCCCGGCGGGAAGAGCCGGACAGCGGCCTCCGATCTATCCGGGAACGTTTCCGGGCGGAGGCCCTGTTCCTTAAAAGACACTGTTCCCTGGGGGTATACCTGGAAGAGTATGTCCGGGAAATCGAATACCGGGGCAGAATCGGGAACCGGGACACAACGGAGCTTGTGGAACCGGCAAAGGCGGCGCTGGCATCCGGGAAAAGGCTAAGTTCCCCCGAGGCCTTGCGGCTTCTGGAATCCCTGAGAAAAATTTTGGAGCGTCTATGAGCGATTATACGGTCGAAACCGCGGCCCGGGCCCTGGCCGCGGTAAAGGCGGA
>JAIRRU010000273.1 GCA_031255815.1 Treponema sp.
CTGTATGTAGCCCACCTCGAATTTGGTGATAGTTTTGCCGGGAATCCCCCCGATAAAGCCGAACTGGGGGTTGGCGATGCCGTCGGCCTTGGCCTTGAGCGCCGCCGCCGCGCCTACCAGGAAGGAGCCCTCGTGTTCCGCGAAGACCGCGTTAAGCACGTTGGGAAGGCCCACCCAGTCCACGTCCACGATCATGTACTTCTGATGGGGATTCCCCCCGGCCACCTCGGCCAGGGCGTCGGCGAAGGTAAAGCCGGTAGTAACGATAAGGTCGTAAGCTTCGTCGGTAGCCTGCCGGATATTGGGAATATACATGTCCTGGGTTTGGGCGGTAACCACGTCGTAGGAGATTCCCCGCTGCCGGGGGTTCTGCCAGGTGTCCCCGTAGAATTCCAGAATCCCCCGCCATGCCGCGGCGTTGAAGGATTTGTCGTCGATGCCCGTGGCGTCGGTGAGAAGCCGAATCGTAATACCCTGCTCTCCGCCCCCGGCGGAGGGGGAAGCGCTCCTGCCTCCGGCGAAAGCCGCCGCCGCCAAAAAACCGCAAATAAGAGCCGCCGTCAAAAGCTTTTTTTTCATCTTTGTTTCTCCTGGTTTAATAAAAGTCGGGACACAGTCCGTCCGTTCGGGCTTGTTCCGAAACTTTTTTCGGAACAAGCCCGCCTTTCTTTAAGAATAGCAAAAACATTCCCCCTGGACAAGGAAGGCGGCTCAAGAAACCGCGTTCAGGAACCGCGCTTCAACGCTTCCCTTA
Organism: Treponema sp.; assembly: GCA_031255815.1. The sequence goes on from JAIRRU010000273.1 coordinate 755, forward strand.
ACCCTGACGCCCGGAAGATGCCGCGGCGCTCTTGAGAAGCCCCTTCCTTTTCAGATTAAAGATGTATTCGCTGTAGCGTTTATCGTCCATGGCGATATGGGAGAAGATCCAGTCTTTAAGGTAGCGGACAAACAGGTTGGGCACGAATTTCTTGCCCTCCCCGAAATCTTTTACGTCTTCCAGCACCTTTTTGACGAATTCCTCATGCTGGTTCTTGTGCGCTTCGTATCCGGGGTATTTTATTTTTACCAGTATTTTCTCTTCCGTGGAAAAGTGGATTGCCACATAATCCACAACGCTTTTGATGGTTTTCATAAAGTAGGCCCGGGCGGCGTCATCCCCCATCAGACAGCCCTGGTAAAGGTCGTTAGTCAGGCGGATGAGTTCTTTGTGCTGGGTGTCTATAAGCGGGATGTTAACCAGGTACCGATCATCCCATTCAACAAAATCAGTCGTATCCGGCATGGACAGCTCCTTGTATTTTGCAAGATCCCATTTGTAAAGTTCCAAATGGAGCTTTTCCGAAACTCCAGCTTCCGGGAAGCGTCTTAGTGTAACATGTTTTTTCCGGATATGGTATACTGCGCGGCAAGGCCGTCCGGCGTGTTCGAGCGCCTTCTTGTTTTCCGGGCTCCGCCGGATGTCCCAAGGAAAGCCCCGCTGTCTGGGAGCTTTTAGCATAACTTTTACCCGGAACGGGGAGGCAAGGAAGGTTTCATGATACAGGAAACAGTCAAGATCGGGGAATTCAAGCCCTTTCCCGCTTACGCGGATCGGAAAAGCTGGGAATCCCTGCCGGAGGAGGCAAAAAAATCTTTTACCGGGCCGGCGGAAAAACTTAAGAATTACCAATGGCCCCTTATTCCCGCCGCCCGCCTTCTGGATTTCTACCGGGACGGCAACCGTTCCCGCCACGGGGAATTGTACTTCGGGAGAAGGCAGGCCCTGCTGAACCTTCTGCTGGCGGAATGTATCGAAGGCAGGGGCGAGTATCTGGACGATATTATCAACGGGGTCTGGCTTATCTGCGAGGAAAGCTCCTGGGTAATCCCCGCCCACCTCAATACCAATGCGCAGAGGCGCCGTTCCGGGGAGCCGGTCAAGGAAATAGCCGATGTGGAAGCGGGGATCTACATCGACCTCTTCGCGGCGGAGACCGGATCGCTGCTCGCCTGGGTTTACTACTTCCTGGGGGACGCCATCGGGGCCCTTTCCCCCATTATCAAGCGGCGTATCGAAATCGAAGTGGAACGCCGCATCCTGATCCCCTACCTGGAGCACAGTGATTACCAGTGGATGGGCCTGGATCACGGGGAGCCGGTGAACAACTGGAACCCCTGGATCAACTCCAACGTGCTGTGCGCCTACCTGGTGTTCGCGAAAACCTTCAAGGATTACCTTCCCGGGGCGCTCAAGACGATCCGCAGCGTCAACCGCTTCCTCCATTTTTACGCCGAAGACGGGGGCTGCGACGAGGGGCCAAGCTACTTCGACAAGGCCGGGGCGGCCCTTTTTGACTACATCGAAGAACTGGGCCAGGTTAGCGACGTATCCTGCCTCTACAAAACCGGCAAGATCCGTAACATAGCCTCTTACATCTACAAGGTTTACATCGGGAAAAATTACTACGTGAACTACGCCGACGCCGCGCCCATGATCTCCGAGCCCGCCGGAGTGCTCGAGCGCGTCGCCCGCAGGGACGGCGACGGCGTCCTGCTGGGTTTTGCCGCCTATTTAAAGCAAAACGGCTACTGCTCTTCCGGGGAAAAGGGCTTTATGGTATACCGCCGCCTTTCCGACCTGTTCAGCGGCCCCGCGGAAAGCGGCGCACCCCTGCGCCTTCCCCAGCTAAGCTGGTTCGAGGGGATCCAGGTTCTCTGCGCCCGGGACAAGGCCGGCAGCCCCGGGGGCCTGTTTTTCTCCGCCAAGGGGGGGAACAACGGGGAGAGCCACAACCACAACGATGTTGGGAACTTCCTGCTCTACTGCGACACTGTCCCGGTGCTGGTGGACGCCGGGGTGGAAACCTACACTAAGTTTACGTTTAGCGGGGAACGCTACCGGCTGTGGACAATGCAGTCCTGCTACCACAACACCCCGACCATCAACGGGGCGGATCAGCTTCCCGGGGCGGAGTACCGGGCCGGGGAAGCGGTTTTTGAAAGCGGCGGCGGGTTTAGCCGCCTGAGCCTGGACATTGCCGGCGCCTACCCCAAGGACGCGGGGATAGAGGCTTACCGGCGGGGCTTTACCTTCAAGCACGGGGAAAGCCTCGCGGTGGAGGACAGTTACCGCCTGAAAGAACTAAAAGCGCCGCTGGTCTTGAATTTTCTCTGCCACGAAAGGCCGGAACTGGGGGAAGGGCGGGCCTTGCTGAGCGGCAAGCTGCGGATGGACTACGGGCCGGGTTTTAAAGCGGCGGCGGAGGAGATCCGCCTTGAGGACGAAAAGATCCGCGGGGACTGGAAGAAGGGCGCGCTTTACCGCCTGCGCCTGACAAAGGAGGACACCGGCCTTTCGGGGAGCTTCAGTATAACTTTTACCCGGAATTAGCGCCTTGCTTACGCTAAAATGCCTGACAAGCCCGCCGTCTTGCCGGGCTGCCAAAAAATTGAGCCGCGAAGGGCGCGAAAACCCCTCGGACTCAAGGAAATTCAGATGAAGGAGCATTTCCCAAAACCCGGTTGGTTTCGGAAAATGCTCTTGAAAAAGCGGTCTAAAGCCCGCTTTTTCCCATAAATTTAAGGCAGCTTTCCCAAAAGCTGAAGTTTTGGGAAAGCCTC
>JAIRRU010000295.1 GCA_031255815.1 Treponema sp.
CACGACTTGAACCTGGCCTCCCAGTACTGCGACCGGATCCTGCTCCTCAAAGACGGCCGCCTGCGTTACCAGGGAAGCCCCCGGGAGATCCTCACCGAAGAAGTGGTGGAAGAGATCTACGGCATCCGGGCGGTGCTTAAGGCCGACGAATACGGCAGGCCCTTTGTGCTGCCCCGGCGGGCGGTTTCGGATACCCCGGAAGAACGGCAAAAGGAGCGGGCCCGTGTTTACTGAACGACTCCGATCCCACCATGACGCGGAACGCGGCCTGGAGGCCCTGCTGGGAAGATCCGGGGGGCGTTTAGGGCGGCTCCTCAAGATGAAAAGATGGTCCGCGGTGGAAGCCCGGCTGCGGGAGCCCCCTTCCGGCAAAATCCGGGGCGTCTATATTCACGTGCCCCACTGCGACAGGATATGCGGTTTTTGCAACCTGAACCGGACGGAGCTGAAGGGCGCGGACCTGGACGCTTACGCCGCCTATATAGCCGGAGAAATCGAAGCCTACGGCGCTTACCCGTATATCCGGGAACAGCCTTTCAACGCGGTGTACTTTGGGGGCGGCACCCCCACGGTACTAAGTACGGGGCAGCTTGCCCGGATCCTGGAGGCCCTCCACCGGCATATCCCCCTGGCGGACGACTGCGAAATCACCCTTGAATCGACCCAGCACAACCTGGGGGCGAAAAAGGCCGCCGGCCTGGAGGCCCTGGGGGTAAACCGTTTCAGCGTCGGGATTCAAACCTTTTCGGACCGGGGCAGAAGGATCCTGGGCAGGACATACCCGGGCGAAAAGGCCCTGGAGGATCTCCTCGCCCTCCGGGAAGCCTTCAAGGGAACCCTGGGGATCGATATCATCTACAGTTACCCCGATCAGAGCATAGAAGAAATAAACCGGGACGCGGAGATCTGTATTTCCTCGGGCGTAAACAGCGTAAGTTTCTATTCCCTGATGATCCACCAGGGTTCGGCCCTGGCCAAATCCATAAACCAGGGTGAAATTCGGTTCAGCCGGGACATTGAGTCGGACAGGGAACGGCACAATCTCTTTTACAAGCGGCTTACCGAATCGGGCTTTACCCTGCTGGAACTTTCCAAGCTTGCCCGGCCCGGTGAAGACGCTTACCGTTACATTCACATTCAATACGAAAACGGCGATCTGCTTCCCATCGGTTCCGGCGCGGGGGGGAGGATCGGGGGGTTTCGGATCTACTCCATGTCGCCGGGCAGGCGCTTTGTGTCCGCCGGGGACGAGGAGTACGACCGCTACTACCGCCTGCTGGGGGAACTTCAGTTCGGCCTGTACGATCCCGCCCTGATGGCCCGCTTTCTTGGCCCCGCGGTGGAAAAGGCGCTGGTAGAAAAGATACGGGAACTAAGCGGCCGGGGTTTCCTGGTTCCCCTGCCTCAAGGCTCCGCCTGGTCCCTGAGCCCCGACGGGGTCTTCTGGGGAAACAATATCGCGGTAGAGATCCTCAAAACCGCTGTCGCGGCGAAAAAAGGAGAATTGGTAAATGGATAGAAAAACTAAAGACGGCTTAGGAGCCTGTCGCGTTTGTGAGGTTTTACGCGCAAAGCGCAACAAACTACCAGGCGCGGGGGGAAGATTCGCCTCCCTGGGGCCCTTTACAACAGGATTACTGCTTGCGATAGTTTTACTGTTCCCGGGAGACCCCCGGGGCCTGGCCGCGGCGGGGCGGAAAGACGCGGCGCTCCCGGAAAGCCCCTCGGGAAGGGAGGGCGCGGAAGATCCCGGCCTCTACTGGCGGCTTGTCGGGGAAAATGAGGGCGCCTATATCCTTGACGGGGCGGGCAATAAAACGCCCTTGGCGGAGTACCGGCGGATGGTGGTCATTTCCCCGGGGGCGGTGGAGGTTCTCTACATGATAGGCGCGGAATCGGCGATCGCGGCCCTTAGTTCCGGCCGGGACCCCATCTGGCCGGAAGAAAAAACATCCCTGCTCCCCAGCATAGGGAACACGGCGCGGCCGAGTCTTGAGGCGATTGTCGCCCTTGATCCGGATCTGGTTATCGGAAACGCTATGAACGCCGCGCTTATGGCGGATCTTGCATCCCGGGGCTACGCGGTACTGATCCACAGCGCCGATTCCCTGGCGGATATATTCAACGGAACCGTCCTTTTGGGGAAGCTGGCCGGGAAAGAGGCGGAAGCCCGGGCCCTGGTGGACGAAAAACAGGCCCAACTGGATTCCCTGAAAGAAGCATTGAAAAGAAACCCCCTCAATTTGAAAGGGGCCTTTCTCTACTCCGCCAACCCGCTGACGGCCTTTACCGCCCGGTCTCTGCCGGGGGAAATTTTCAGCATCCTGGGAGTGGAGAACATCGCCGGCGGATTGAACGCGGCCCAGCCCATCCTCTCCCCGGAGTATATCCTTGCCCAAAACCCCGACTTCCTCTTCGGGGCCATGGCGGTTTCAAAGCCGGAAGATATTCTAAACGCCAGCCCGGTAATCGGGCAAACCCGGGCGGGAATTGAAAAGAACATCAGCATTGTGCCCTCCTCCCTGTTTATGCGTACTTCCCCCCGGATTGTGGAAAGCCTAATGGAACTGTACGGGATTATACAGGGGTTCAGGAAAGATCCGTAGCCCTCCAAAACGCCGGCCCTAAACAGGACGGCTTGGCGATCCGCTCGTGAAACGTCGCTATTTAAGGGAAAAGGCCACCGTCACCTGGAAGCTCATCTCCTCCTCCCCGATCTCTCCGGGGAAGGGGGGAAAGGGAGCGGCGTTTTTTACCGCCGCCAGGGCGGAGGCGTTGAGCCGTTCGTAGCGGGATTTTTTCCCCAGCGCCGGTTCCCCCACCAGGGCTCCCTGCCGGGAGAGGGTAAAGCGGATCTCCACGGTCCCCTCCTGTTCCTGCCGCCGGGCCTGATAGGGATAGGTTTTCTCCTGGTCGATAAGGGAGCGGATACGCCTGGCGTAACGGGAAAGGATCTCTTCCCTGGCCGGGCCGGGTGGAGGGGCCGGCTTTTCCGGCGGAAGGGGAAGCGCCGGGAGTTCCTCCTCAAGCGGGCCGGAATCTTCGGGGCTGTATTCCGCCCTTAGCCCCGCCGCCGGGAGCGCCGGGGTTTCCATGGGTATTTCCGTGGAGGCCGGTTCAGCCGGCTGAGGCGCGGCAGGGGGAAGCGTTGCCGGAGGAGACGCTGCCGGGAGAGGCTCGGGCGACGGTAGTTCAGGTGGCGGCGATTCCGCCAAGGAAGGCGCGGGGGGCGCGAGGTTCACCATGACAAGCCGTTCCCTCCGGGAAGGCGGCTCCGGCATCCGGGAATACGGGGGAGGGCCGAGGTACAGGACCGCGGCGTGGACAAGCGCGGAAAAGAGGACGAGGAAGGGCAGGAGCTTAGGATTCCTGTTCTTCATAGGCAAGGCTCACCGTTTTGAGGCCCGCGCTCCGGGCCGTGTCGATAACTTCAAAAAAACTGCCGTAGGGAACCTCCCGGTCTCCCCGGATAAGGAGGACGGCTTCCGGTTTTTCCGCCGCCAAGTTCCGCAGGATCCCTTCCAGCTCTCCCGGATCAAGGGGCGTATCGTGCTGGTTCAGAAACAGGCGGCCTTCCCGGTCCAGGGAGATAAGCAGGTCCGCCTCGGGTTTTTCATGTTCCCTGCCGGAACCGGGCAGATCCAGGGAAAGGGCCGGCTGGATCAAGGCCGAGGTAAGGATGAAAAAGAGCAGCAACTGGAACACGATGTCCATAAGGGGGGTAATATCGATCCCCAGGTTTTGCGGTTTACGGCATAGAAACGGTTTCATACACATCCGCCTCGGGGTTTGAGGGTTTCACGGCGGCCGGGATATTCCAGGAATCCCCCTTCCTTTCGCCGCTCCCCCGCCCGGTAAAGACGTTGAGGCGGGAAACCAGGAACTGTATATCCTCGGATCGGCCGGTAACAATGCCGGAAAAATAATGATGGGCCAGCAGGGCGGGGATGGCGATGAGGAGCCCGAAGGCGGTGGTTAGGAGGGCGACCCAGATGCCCCCGGAAAGGAGGCTTACATCCGCCCGGCCGCCTATGGATTCCAGCTTGCGGAACACCTCGATCATCCCCAGGACTGTCCCGAAGAGCCCCAGAAGAGGGGCCAGATGGGCGACCGAGGCGAGAGCGCCAAGCCGTTTTTCCCCTTCCCGGATAATTTCAGAGCCGGCCACAAAGATCTTTTCCGCCGCCTCCGCCGTTTCATCCCCGGCGCTTTCCAGGTAAGCGGCGGCCATTTGGGAAAGGTAGCCCCTCTTGTTTTTCCCGGCGATTTTCTCCCGGAGTTCCCGAAACGCCTCCGTTTTTTCCTCCTCCCCGCCGCCCCTGAGGCCTTCGAGGAAAAGATCCAACCGCTGGCGGCTTCTGAAAAAGTAGAAGCCCCGTTCCAGGATCACCCCCAGGGCAAGCACCGAAAAGGCCAGCAGGGGATACATGACCCAGCCTCCCCGGACAAATAGATCAAACATGGCGCAACCTTAGTTATATTAAGCTAACTTTATCCTTGCATTAAGCGGAACTTACTGTCAAGCCGCCTCGTTGAAACCAAGCGCGGTTACCGACAAGCCGGGAAATTCAGGCGATATTATAAACAGGGCGTGTCCCGAAACCGTATCCATCGAGGCTGCGTGTTCCCGCAAGGGCCAGCGCGTTTTACCCATCGGATGCGGTTTTTTTATTTGAGGCTGTTCCAAAACTTCAGCTTTTGGAACAGCCTCAAGTATTTTTGGTTTATGACCCTAGACGGAATCGAACCATCATAGCTGGCTTAGAAGGCCAGTGCTCTATCCATTGAGCTATAGGGCCAGGTCTCTTTCAAACCGCGTCAATGCGGCATTCGATATATTGAAACAAGGGTTCGGCGATTTGTTATAAATTTTATACCTGAACCCGCTGTGTATCATGGCGGCGATGAATACCCCGTTCGGCAGGTATCCGATCTTTTTCTCAAAAAGATGTTTTAAGCCGTAACTGGAATACCGCTTATTGATCGCCTTTACTTTCCCCACGCTTTCCAGCAGTGCGCAGGCATTGGCAAACTCCTCCCAATAGACTTCCCACCCCTTCTTCCTCAAATCGGCGAGGTTGTCATGGAATTCCCGCTCGGTCATCTCTTTTCCGAAGTTGTCTTTTCCTTTTTCGGTATCTTTTTCAAAAAACTCAAAGGAATGAAACCCTTCACTTGACAGCCACGGTTCGGAGCTTATAACCTGTTTTAGAGTCCTCAAAGCCTCATTTTTAGTCAATTCCACCCCTTGAAACCGTACTGATTTCGTGCAAGAATTATATCCAAGATACACGATATAGGCAATATAGCAGGCTACCTACTTACATTTTCCCCCGCTCCCCCTTAAAATAGGGAGGAGGAGCGCGATTTACATGGCCAAATACCCCTTTGAGACAATCGAACCCAAGTGGCAGCGGTACTGGGAGGAAAACAAGACTTTCAAGGCCGAAGAAGACCCCTCTTTCCCCCGGGACAGGCGGCGTT
>JAIRRU010000301.1 GCA_031255815.1 Treponema sp.
TTCGTGCCGTTCGTGGCTTAATTTTCCTGCAGCCCGGTAAGCTGGCGCTTCGATTGGGCTAAAAGTACGGGTAAAGGGATAGCCACTAACCACACGAACACCACGAACTTTTACGCCGATAGCCCTGGCTTTTTGCCCGGCTCTAGCCTGGCTTTGCCAAGATTTTTGGTGTCCGGAAAGTTTTGGCGTCGGGTTAGTGTGGTTCGTGCCGTTCGTGGCTTAATTTTCCTGCAGCCCGATGGGTTTATCCAGACATTTTAGTGTAAACAGGGTACCAGTCCGGGTTTTGGAACAGGCTCACTTCTCCCAGATAAGTTTCGGATCGATGCGCGTAATGTCCGGGGAGCAGGTAGAGGCCATGGCCCAGGCAAGTTCGTGGGTTATGGCTTCCACAGTTTCGCTTACCCCCTGGGCGCCCTTTTCCCCCAGAGGGCCCATGAAGGCCCGGCCCACGGAACAGGCGGTGGCTCCCAGGGCAATTGCCTTAAACACGTCCATTCCCCGGGAAATGCAGCAGTCCGCGAAGATTGGTATCTCCCTGTTCACGATCTTGGCAATCCGGGGCAGTATCTTGAGGGGGGGAAGGGCGTAGTCCATCATGCCGTGGTGGTGGGATACCACGATGCCCCGCACCCCGGCGCTCAGGCACTTGTAGGTATCCTGTTCGCTTAATACCCCCTTGATCACGAAGGGAAGGCTGGCGGCCTTAACGAAACTTTTGATCTCCTCCAGGCTTTTGGGCCGCATCTGAAATTCCCGCACAGACCACCATTTGCTTTTGCTGCCGAACTGGTGATCTATGTCAATGCCCACGGCGATACAGCCGCATTTTTCCGCGTGTTCGATTTTTTTGAATATCACCCGGTTGTCTTCGTAGGGCTTTATGATCTTGATGGTCTTGGCCCCGGTGGCGCAGATCGCCTCCAGTTCCGCCTCGTCCCCCATTCCGGCCCAGTTGACCCCCCCGGCGGCGGCCATGCCCTTGGCGGCTTCCGCCATTCCGTTGGGGCGCACCCGATCCAGGTGGGAAAGAGCCGCCATCATCACCGGGGTTTCAAAACTGTGCCCGTACAGTTCCAGCTTGGTCGACGGCATCACCGAATCAATATGACGCATCTCTACCAGGAGGGAATCAAGGTAGTCCCGCGTTATCTTCGACGAATCCCCGGCGTTTTCAATTTCTTCAGCCATAACATACCTCCATAAGTTGATTCGCGTTTAACACACAAGAGCCTCCCGCGGGGGCTTCAGGGTGAGGAGAGTCATTTCCGGTAGATGAACCCTTCCCCCAGGGCAAAGATGTGGAAGCGTTTTTCCGGACAAAGGCGGTAAAAGCAGTCCGCGAAAAGGGCGGGGTTTTCACTGTTAGCCGCCATCATGTCGTAATGGGCGGGAATACTGAGATCCGCCGGAACCGCCCGCGCCAGTTTTACCGCGTCCAGGGCGCCCATATTCCCGATATAGTTGCCGTCCGTCCGTTCCCAGTCGGTTCCGTTGATGGGAAGGATGGCGATATCCAGCGGGCCGGCGGCTTTAAGGCTCCGGATCAGGGACGGGGTAACCCAGGTGTCCCCGGCATGGTAAATCGTAAGGCCCCCTCCCCGGAGCAGGTAACCCAGGCAGAGGGAGTCCCCGTTTTCGTCCCGTTCCGGTTCATCCTGGATAAAGCGGGTATGAACGGCGATAACGGGAAGAAGGGAAACAGAGCCCAGTTTCAGTTCCTCCCCGTCAGCGGCGCCCAGAACCCGATCCTCCCCGATCCCCGCGCCGCTCAAGAGACGCCGCCAGGGCCGGGGTACCACAAAACGGGCCTCCGGGTTGGCCGCCGCCAGGGGGACGAGGGTTTCCAGGTTCAGATGATCCGCGTGATTGTGGGTGCAGAGTACATAATCTACCCGCCCGGCCATACCGGGGGCGAATGGCGCCGGATACTCCCGGCGGCTCCTTCCCTCCCGATCCTTCAGATCGTTGAGGATCACGTCAATATAAAAAACCAGCCCCCCCAGGCTGATAACGAAACCATGCTGCCCCAGGTACCAGAGCCGGGCTTCCCCCCCGCCGGGACGGGATCCCTCAATCTCTTGCAGCAGGGCCTTACCCTGCTTGTACCAGCGTGCCGGGCGTTCCATGGGCCCCAGTATACGCCGGAAGCGGCAGGGATGTCCATGCGGCCCGGTAAGCCGGCGGACTTACCAGATATCTAGAGCTTTGCTTAGGCTAAAAGTACGGATGAAGGGATAGCCGCTAACCACACGAACCACACGAACTTTTACGCCGAAAACCCCGATACTTCATCTCGATTTCCTTGAGCCCGAGGGTTTTTAACCTTGGTTAGTGTGGTTCGTGAAGTTCGTGGCAAAATTTCCCGGCGGCTCTGAAAGCCGGGCATAATATGGGCTTATCAGGCTTTTTAGGGTAATCAGCCTGCTGGTATAAGCAAAATATTAGTATTTTTTGAACCGCGTCTGTCGAATTTATTATACTTTTTGAGGCTGCCGGATAGAGCCTGTTTTTATCATTGATCGTAATTTGTTGTATTATAAGGAATTAGCAGCAGAAATATCTTCAAAAGGGAAAGAGGGGCATTTGGCACGCAATTTGCTATATAGAGGTATGGCTGAGTTTATTCCAAAAAGTATTTCCTCCTCGGGCCGGGGTATTCTCGCAATCCCCGGCCCTAAATTTGCCATGGGGGATATTAAAACAGAAATTCTTAGAAAATCAATACATTTTTTAATTGCTTTAAGCCCGCTTATGGCCGCATTGAACCGCCCCCTGACGGTTTTGATATTAGCCGCGGGAACGCTGGGCTATGCCTGGATGGAAAACCTCCGTCTTGCGGGGATCCAGGTGCCCTTTGTTTCTGCCCTTACGAGCATGGCCTCCCGGGCGCGGGACGGGAACCGTTTTGTCTTGGGCCCGGTAACCCTGGGCCTGGGCGCGCTGCTGGCCCTGCTTCTTTACCCTTCCCCCGCCGCCTCTATAGCCATTTACGCCCTGGCCTTCGGCGACGGTTTTGCCAGCCTTGTGGGCAAGCTTTTCGGCCGCATCCGGCCCCCCGTCCTCTGCGGAAAGAGCGTTGAAGGTTCCCTGGCCTGCTTTACGGCGGTGCTGCTGTCCGCCTTGCGGGTTTCCGGCGACTTTCGTGTCGCCCTAACGGCGGCCCTTACCGCGGCCCTGACGGAAGCCCTCCCCCTGGAAGATTTTGACAACCTTGCCCTGCCCCTAACGGTCGGCATGGCGGTTTCCCTGGCCCTTCTATAACCAGAGATACACTTTATGCAGCCTGGTGCAGATAAACCAGGTTCCCATAGCGAGAAGCGGAATCCCCAGCGCCACAGCCGCCCAGGTATCGGCGCTCAGGAAGAGGTTCCGCCCGGTGAATGTGAGGAAAGAGCCGGCGGCTATGGCGGCGTATTCGGCGGCGCCCTTGGACCAGGCGGAGATAAAAAAGCTAATCACGGTAAGAAGAAATATCCCTATCTCCACCATACGGAACAGAGAGGTATAGCCGTTGATCATGTTGTAGCTCGAATCCCAGGTAAGCACATCGATAGGAACCCTCAGGGAGATCAGCAGGGTGATGATCGCGATGATAAAGATGATGTTCCGTTCTTTCTGCTGATCAAGCCCCGCCGCATAGACGCTGGCGGCAAAAAGGGAAAAAAGCCCGAAAAGGCGGCCGAAGAGCAATACCCGGGAGGACATCAGAAGGTACAGGGCGGGGATTACCTGTGTTTTTTGCAGCAGGGTAACGATCCGCATCCCTTCGGCGGAAAAAGAAAGCACGAAAAGGGTAACAAAGAGGATCTCCGGCGCCTGGGTCTTTTCAAAAAAGTAGTAGATAAGGATAAGGGAAACCAGGGCATAGGCGGTAGCGCCGGCCAGCGAGGCAAAGGGAGCATAGGGGCTCGCCTCCAGAAAGCGCTGGAAAAGCCCCGGCGCCCGCTGGAAGGCTTCCCCGGCAATGCCGGGACAGGCCGGGATAACGGTAAAGGCGGTAAAGGCCGTAAAGGCGAAAGCCGCCGCCGCAAGGAGAATTTCTATCCTGAAAAAGATGTTTCTGCCTGACAGAGTCATGGTTTTAAGCATAGCCATTGGCCGGGTTTTTCTCAAGGCTGAAGCCCAGTTTCCGATATTGGTATAGAGGTGATACCAATGTTGTCGAAGAAGATCTTCTTTTTGACTGCCGGAATCCTTTGCCTGAGTGTTTTCGCCCTTTGGGCTGGGGATACCGCGTCTTTTGTGGATCTTGGCTTTTCTCCCGATGGCAGAACCTACATGTTTGCCCAGTACGGGGTTCAGTCCGGGACTTTAAAGCCTTGGGCGGATATGTTTGTTGTTGATGTAGCGAAAAACGAATTTGTTCCGGGAGGCAGGATTTCTTATACCCACGATACGCCGGTATCGGCGGGGACCGACGGTTCCGGGGCCTTTTACCGGCTTATTTCCCGGAATACCGCCATCGCGGAACGGCACGGGGTGAATTTCCTCCGCCAGGGCATCCCCTTATACATAGCCCTGGATGCCGGCAGCGGTTCCCCCCAGGGGGAGAGCATCGAATTCCGGAATTTTGAGCGGAACCTTTCCTACAAAGCCCGGCTGGTTCCCAGTACCGAAGGTTCGGGAAACAGCCTGAGATCCTCGTTTTACATCAGCCTGGAAGCGGGCGGCGATTCCGGGGGACGGAGAAGCTATACGGTTGGAAACCCCGGGATCAAACGGCCCCTCATCGCAACCTACAAGATAAAGAGGGTTATCGCCGCCCCCGAAGGGAATTCGCTGATCTTTGTCATCGAAATGAGAAAACAGGTTACCGGAGGCTACGATACCCGCTACATGGTGGAAACCCTGCGCTGGTAAGGCCCGGGCCCCCTTTTCGCGCTTCATCAAGGCCGGAAAGGGCGGAATACCTGGGTAAGCATCTTCCCCTCTTCGGAGAGAAACCTCAGATAGAGCCGATCCTCAAGTTTGAGCCGTTCCCAGAGCCCGTCCTTTTGCAGTTCTATAGCCAGCCCGGTAAAAGTTTCCCGCCCCAGGGTTTCCCTCTGCTGGGCGAAAAGGTAGCTTCCCGCGGGAAGCTCCAAATCGCCGGACGCTTCCGCCGATCCGGCCGCGGAACGCCCCGCCGCAAGCAGGGGCCCCAGAAAGCGGCCGGGATCGGGTTCGATGCTCCGCCCCTGGGCGGCGTCTATGGCGAAGCAAAAGAGCCGCTCCTCCGTCTCCTCCGGCAGCCGCGCCGCTTCCGGATCCTCCGGGCCGGATCTCCCCGCGTCCCAGGGGACAAGATCCCGATCCCCGCGGTAGAACAGGGGGGCGCGGAGTTCCAGTCTGATCGTCCGTATCTTTTCCATGCCTTAAAACCGTGTCCGCGTATGTAACGCAAGGCCTGCCCGCTCAGCAAGCGGCTTTGCGGGCAGGCGCTTAATAGACGGCTTGTTCCAAAAACTGAAAATTTGGAACAGCTTCAGATACCAAAAAACTAAACTTTTTTTCGATTTGATTAAACCGCCACGCATCCCGGCGCCCTATATAGAGCGGGTTTTAACTCGACTTGAAAACGGAACCCCGCCCGCCTTCCGGCCCGGGGCCGTCAAAACTGGGGAGGTCTTTATGCGCAATACGGTACCGCGCGGCAAAGCCGCGCCTTTCAACCCGGCGGCTCTCCGCCCGATCATCGGCCGGGGTACGGGGATCCTTCTGCTCTGTATCCTGTCCGCCTGTTCCACCGGGGAAATAGTCGAACAGATCCTTAATTCCAGCTCGGAAGCCCCGGTCTTCCTGGCCTGCCAGGCGCTTTCCGCCCGGGAGATCAGCTTTCAGTTTTCCCTGCCCGTGCAGGTCAAGTCCTTCAATCTTGACCCCCCCTTGCCTGCCGAGTCCCTAAGCGAAGGTTCCGCCGTAAAGCTTCTTCTGGGGGAAAGCCCCGGCGGGGGGGAACGGTTTGTCGCGGATCTTCTGGTGGAAGACGAGGCCGGGAATACCCTGAATGTGCTGATC
>JAIRRU010000309.1 GCA_031255815.1 Treponema sp.
GGAAGACCAAATCGGCGTTGAAGCAGGCTTTCATCAGCCTGCTAGCGCAAAAAAGCATCAAGGAAATTTCCGTCCGGGAACTGACCGATCTGGCGGATATAAACCGGGGAACCTTCTACCTCCACTACCGGGATGTGTACGACTTTTTTACCAGCATAGAGGGGGAGGTGCTGGCGGAATTCGACCGATTCATCCAAACCTACCAGCACCACCCGCCCCTGCAGCTGTCCCTCCTGCTCAATCTGTTTCAGTATATCGCGGATAACGTGCAGGTTTTCCAGGCCATCCTCAAAAACGGGGAGACCAAATTTCTGGATCGGCTCATCGGCATATGCCGCCCCCTGGACGAGGGGGAATTTCAGCGGCTCTATGAACACTGGACGCCGGAACACTACAGCTACAACTACGACTTTATCGCCCACGGCTGTGTGGCGATGCTGCGGCGCTGGCTGGAACAGGGTATGCCCGAAACGCCTGAATATATGGCCCACCTGGCGGAACAGATGATCATTACCTGCGTGAAAAATTTCCGTTAGGGAAGCAAATGACCGGGAACGTCAAAAAGACCTTTGCCGCCTTCGCCCGGGCCCGGGCCCGTTACCGTGAGGAGCTAAGAGCCCTGGAACGGAAACTGCCGGGGCTGGGGGAGCTGCAGCAGGAACTGGCGGACAGGCGCCGCGGCCCCGCCTACCGGGTGGAAACCCCGCTGGTGTACAACGGAGCCCTGGACGAACTGGGCCCCGGCGACCGGATCCGCCTTATCCTTGTGGCGGATAACCCCGGCCGGCGGGAACAGGCGGCGGAAAACCGGCGCTACCTGGTCGGCCCTTCCGGCAAAATCGCCGAAAACTTCTTCAGGAATACGCCGGAGCTGGGTATCGATTTCCGCCGGAACGTGCTGATCCTGAACAAGACCCCTGTCCACAGCCCCCGCACCGCGGATCTGGCCGAACTCTGCCGCAGGGGAGGCCCGGAAATTGCCGCCCTGATTGCCGCGAGCCAGCGGGCCATGGCCGCCCTGCTTCTGGATTTCCACCGCGCCCTGGCCCCCGTGCCGGTATGGATCACCGGCTATTCGGAAATGCGGCGGGGCGGGATCTTCGAGGCCTACACGGAAGCCCTTATCCGGATCTACTCCCGGAAGGCCGCGTCGGCGCTCAGGGAATCCGTCTTCCTCTACCGCCACTTTTCCATGAACCAGTTCACCATCAACCTGCGCCGGGAAACCCTGCCCGGGGAAAAGACGGGGGACGCCCTTCTGCGGATAGGCAGGGCTTACCGGGAACGGATACTGGGCTGGTAGCCGATCCCTCATCCCGCTAAAAGGCGGCGGGATCCCCTAAGCCAGGCGGGTTTTGGAAATGCCCGCTCAAAAGCTGTTTTTTTTCTGATTTCATTAAACCGCCACGCATACCCGCGCCCTATATATGGCGGTGAGGGTATAGGACGAGGATCGGGATCCGGCGGCCCGCCGGGCCCGGAATTGGAGGTTTTATGAAACAGTCGCTTATCGCGGTAATCGGCGCGGCGCTCCTGTTCTCCTGCGGTTCCTGCCAGCTAACCGGAATGGGGGGCATGGCGGAAGAGACCGGGAAAAACAGGCTGCGTATTCTTACCTGGAACGTACAGGCCGTCTTTGACGGGGAGGAGAACGGCGCCGAATACGAAGAGTACACGGAACCGGCAGGCTGGACGCCGGAGAAATACTCGGGCAGGCTGAACAGTCTCGCCCGGGCTATCGGGCAGATCGAGCCGGAAGCCCCGGACATCCTGGCCCTGGAGGAGATCGAGAACGCCCGGGTGCTGGAGGATCTTGTCCGGGGCCCTCTCTCGAAACACGGTTACCGCCACACCTTTTTCGCCAATATCCCCGGCGCTTCCCTGGGCATCGGCGTTATCAGCCGGACGCCTTTTACCCGAACCCTGCTCCATTCTTTTGCCGGGGAGACTGCCGGCACTCCCCGGCCGGTGGCGGAAGTCTGGGTCAGGCCGGGAAACGAGGATCTTGCCCTCCTGGTCTGCCACTGGAAGTCCAAGGTCGGGGGGGACGAGCTAACCGAACCCCAGCGCCGCGCTTCCGCCCGGGTGCTTCTCCGGCGGCTGCGGGAGATTGAACGGGAAGCGCCGTCTACGCCGGTGCTTATCATGGGGGATCTCAACGAGAATTACGATGAGTATTACCGCCAGGCCGGGGCCTACCTTTGCGCCCTGCTGCCCGATGATCCCCGAACCGCGGAATTAACCGGGCTTTACGGCGCAGGCGGGAAAGCGGCCCTTGAAATCCAGCAGGATTTTCTGGTTCTTACCGGGAACAAGCCCCCCCGGGCCGAATATTTCGCCCCCGGAACCCTGGCCCTCTACTCCCCCTGGAAGGGAGAACTGAAGGACGGGTCTTACCTCTACCGGAACCAGTGGGAAACCATCGATCACTTCCTGATAAACGGAGCCCTTTTCGACAATCTGGGCTGGGAATTTTCCGCCTGCCAGGTGCTGAACGGCGAACCTTTTATGAACCCCAAGGCTTATCCCGACGCCTATGTCCCCAGAACCGGCGCGGGCTTAAGAGACCACCTTCCCCTGCTGCTCACGGTGGAAGAAATTATCCGGCAGTAGGGTTTTACGCGCGATGCGCGGCAAACTGCCGGGGCGGATCTTGCTTCAGCAGTTGCCGCCGTCTTTCCTCTGCGGCGGTATGCATCCGCTCCAGCTCTTCCATTATCGCGTCCGCCGTGGCCTGCTTTTTGTCTTCTATGCCCGCCGCCTCCGCCGCGGCCCGGGCCTTTTCCCGGAATTCCGCGCAGGACAGTACCGGGCCGGCGCTGAGCAGCACCAGATCCTGCCCCACCGAATCTTCCAGCATATCCTTCTGCCGGACGTGGAGCACCTCCCCGTTTACCGCCACGAAGCACATGTAGTCAAAGGAGCGGATATAGGAGTCGATTTCCCGCACCCCCTTTTTGGTGGAGGGATCCCAGGGCCGGTAGCGGGTTCCCGAGGGGAACACCAGGACAAGCTTTCCCTTTACTTTGATGTCAAGCAGGGTCTTCATCGCCGCCCGGTTGATGGTATTGCTGCGGACTATCTCCGCCCGGTCTTTTTCCGTGTCCAGATGGGCCAGGGAACGGCTGGGGTAGATCACCAGCCGGGTGTAGGCGCTGGCAAAGGCGGCGACCACCGGATCGTCTTCGGTCAGTTTCATCCCCGCGATGGCGACCAGCGCCTCGGCAATGTCGGCCCCCCGGCCCCCCGCCTGGCGGACGAACCAGGAAAAGAGGGACAGATCCATGTTGCTGTAGTGTTCCGGGAGGAGCAGGCAGGATTTCCCCGCTTCGGCCTTTGCCAGAAGCTCCTCCAGATTATCCATGCCCTCGATCCTCGAACCCGGAAGGCAGAGCGACTTTACCATTTGGTCCAGGAAGGGGAGGATCTCCTTTGAACCCGGCTGGTACACGTTACGCTCGGTTACCAGCGGCTCGGTTTTGGAGAGGCGCATAACCTCTTTGATAATGTCCCTGAACGCGGTACTCAAAGTTTCCATTACGCTTCCCCCCAGAGTTTGATCAACTCTATCAGAACCCGGCAGGCGGCGGCCATTTCCGGTACCGAGACCCATTCGAGGCGGCTGTGATAGTTGCGGCCGCCGGTAAAGATGTTCGGCGTGGGTATCCCCAGTTCGGTGAGCCGGGAGCCGTCGGTTCCGCCCCGGATCGGCTTGAGCCGGGGCTCAACCCCGGCCTTTTCAAAGGCCCGCTTCAGGATCTCCATCAATTCCGGCCGGGCCTCGATCTTTTCCCGCATGTTCAGGTACTGGAGGCGGGGCTCTACCTTCACCTCGCCGGAGGGGAACTGGGCCTCCACGGCCCGGGCAAAAGTTTCCAGCGCGGAGATGCGGCGCCGTATACCCTCCCGGTCGAAATCCCGGAGAAACACCTCAAGCCGCGCGCTTTCCAGACCCCCCTGAAGCTCCATGGGGCAGTAGTAGCCGTAATAGCCGTCGGTGGATTCGGGGCTTTCCGATCGGGGGAGCATGGCCGCGTAGGCCGCCGCCATGCTTACCGCGTTGGCCAGGATCCCCCGGGCGCTTCCGATGTGGATCACCCTGCCCTTGAAGCTGATATCCGCCTTGTACGCGTTGAAACACTCCGTCTCAAGCTCCCCCAGGGGGCCGCCGTCCAGGGTATAACAGGCAGCCGCCTTGATCCGATCCAGGGGGAATTCGGGAAGCCCCTTGCCCGTTTCCTCGTCGGGGGTAAAGATCAGCTCCAGGGGGCCGTGGCTGATTTCGGGATGCTTCAGAATGTATTCCAGGGCGGCCATGATCTCGGCGATCCCCGCCTTGTCGTCCGCCCCCAGGAGGGAAGTGCCGTCGGTATGGATAAGGCCCTTGCCCTTGTGGGCGGCCAGATCCGGGTCGGCCTTCGGATCCAGGGCCAGATTTCCGGCGAGCTGTATCTTCTCCCCATCGTAGTTCTTTACATAGCGGGCCTTTACATCCCTGCCGGAAACATCCTCCGCCGTGTCCAGGTGGGCCATAAAACCCACCGCCGCAGCGTTTTCCTTCCCCTTCGTGCCGGGAATCCGGGCGATAAGGTAACAGTGATCGGTCAATTCCGCGTCAGTTACGCCCAGGCCCTTCAATTCTTCCGCCAGAGCCCGGGCAAGCTCCCACTGGCCGGGGCTGGAGGGAGTCTCCTCCGCCCGCCGCTTACTGGTAGTCCAATAGCCGACATACCTTAGAAACCGGGGGATGATCAGATCCTCCAGCACCTCGTCCTCAATAAATGATACCGGATTTGTCATATTGGATTATTATGAAGCGAAATTCCCGTTCCGTAAAGTGAAAAGCTTTCCGCAAAAAACTTTCCGGAAGATAGGCCTGATTGCCCGTGACTTCGCGAATTCCTGGTTTGGGAGCCTTGATTCACCCGTATTTCCGCGGCGCCTGGTATCCGGACAACAACGAGGCAGCGTATTACTTTCGGACAAAACCCTCGGCCCGGGCCTGCTCAAAAGCTCCCAGGCTGCGGTAGCTGGCGTAGAGGCTGTCGTAGACCTTAACCCGCTCCGGATCGGGACGGTAGGCCCGCTCTACCGGGGCGGCCATGGCGTTTTGGGCCGCCGGGATGTCCGGGTAGAGGCCCGCGACTACCG
>JAIRRU010000305.1 GCA_031255815.1 Treponema sp.
CAATACTAAGCGGAACGCGCGCGGGCTTCTTGATCATGCAAGCCCCGCGCAATCCGGCTTATAAGGAATTACAGAATTTCTCATGCGATCCTCTTAACTGTCCCGACACCTTGAGATACAAAATTTATTCTATACGGGAATGCCCGGTTGAATCAAGACGCTTTTTTGAACGGCGCCCCCTCTCAGGGCGAATCCGCCGCTCCCTCCGCGGGCCGCAGATGCCCGGCGAGAAGCCGTCTTTTGTCTTCCGGGATGGGCGTGGATCGGCGGGTATTGAAGTCGTAGTGGACGATTACCGCGCTGCCCTTGGCGCGGAGCCGCCCCTCCTGCCATGCCTCGTGGCAGGCGGTAAAGGATTTGGCGCCTATACGGGCAATCCAGGTACGGATCTCCACATCGTACTGGAACTTGAGTTCTTCCACAAAATCGTAGTCCGTGTGGGCCATGATAAGGGGCCAGCTTTCCGGGGACAGGATCAGATCCGGGGAAAACATCCGGAACAGGGGATTGCGGGCCGTCTCGAACCACAGGGCCAGCACGGTATTGTTGATGTGCCCCAGGGCGTCGGCGTCGCCGAAACGGGGAGATATGGTAATGACGAACACGGCTAATGTTCCAGATTTACTATCTTGTAGCCGTTGCGGCCGCCGGTCTTTACCTGGTAAAGAACGGTATCCGCCCTGCTGAACAGTTCCTCGTAGCTTATCGGCTCATTTTCAAACATGACAATACCCGCGCTGGTGGTAATCCCCGAAGAACCGGGGGCGGGTTTTATCTTGAAGAAAACCTCTTTTATCTGATCCGCCTTCTGCTTTACCAGTTCTTCTGTGCCCACATTGGGGCAGAAGATGGTAAACTCGTCTCCGCCCATACGGGCAACCTCGTCGGATCGGCGGAATATCCTGCTCAGGGCGGAGGCGCACTGTTTCAGGACATCGTCCCCCGCCGAGTGGCCGAAAGTATCGTTCACCTGCTTAAAATGGTCGATGTCCATCATCATAAAGGCGTGGATCTGTCCGGGAACCCGGTTGTGGAGAAGGAAAACGCTGACATTGTTGTAGAAGGCTTCCCGGTTGTGCAGCTGGGTAAGGGCATCAATAGTGGCTTTGCGTTTCGCCTCGTTCAGGCTCTGGATAAAGTCCCAGGTTTTGTTCTCCATGTTTTTAAGGGATTCGGCCAGCCGTTCAAGATCGTCCCCGGTGTGCAGGGAAAGGCCGGCAAGGCTCGATATGTTGGGCCGGATCTCCCCCTCTATGGCCTCTCCGGCAAGGTATTCCTGCACCGCCGCGGCCATAGTCCTGACAGGTTTTATCACCATCCGGCGTATGATAAACCAATGGGCAAAGGCAAAAACCATGGAGATAACGATGGAAACGAAGGCCAGATTCCAGAAGTACTGCCGCCACTCCCGGCGCAGCGATTCTACGGAAAAATCGGCCCCGGCATAAAAGCCCGGCGCTATCCTGCCGTCCCGGTAACGCAGGGGGGAGTGGATGGTTAATACCTGTCCGGCCAGGTCGGTATCGTAGATCCGGGGGGGGATTTCCCCGCCTTCAAGAAAGAAAGCCTTGTCCTCTTCGGGAAAGTTCCTGTCCCAGGGATCCAGGCGGCCCAGGGGAAGGGAGGATTCCGTGTCCGCGTCAAAGATAATGGAGGAACCTCCGGGAACATAACGGATAATGTACAGGGAGTTTATGTCCCCGCTTTCCAGAAGCACCTGCAGGGTTTTCATAAGCTCATGGTAGCGGGCGTCAGGTCTCAGGGTGGCAAGGTAAGATTCCGCCTCTTCCCCGGAGAGGAGGGCCGCGGCGGCGATCACCGTTCTCCTCCCCTGGTCTATGGAGCGGTTTTCCGTGTTCACCCAGTAAATGTTGTAGCCGGTAAAGATGAGCACAATAGCCATTCCCAGGCTCATCAGCAGGATCAGCAAGGTCAGCCGGGCATTCAGGGATATAGAAAATTTCGCCTTAAACGTCATAACACTCTCGAATCTATTATCGGCAAAAAAACCCGCCGCAAAAGGCTAAAGGCCGTTTCAGTACCTTTGAGCGGCGTATTCTACCCAGCCCCCGGCCTCCACCAGGGCCCTTTCGAAACCCTGGAGGGTAAAGGGCAGGATTTTCTCCTTTTCCCCGGATTTAAAGCGCAGCACTGCCTTTTCCGTGTCCGCCTGCAGGACGGTAGCTTTCCCGGCAAAGTCCCTGAAAAGCCCGTCCAGGACGGCCGCGGGGAGTTCCGCGGCTATCATGCCGCAGTTGTACATGTTCTGCCGGAAGATCCGGGCGAAACTTTCGGCGATGACGATGTTGATGCCGTTCATTTCCAGCGCCCAGGGGGCGTGTTCCCGTGAAGAACCGCAGCCGAAATTGGCCCGGGAAAGCAGAGCCCCCTTGCCGCTTAGGTCCCGCCGGGGATCGAAGCCGGGGAGTTTGAGATCTTCAAGCAGATTGGGCTTGAGCGCCTCTTTAAAGTTCTCGTTCAGGTACTTCGCCGGAATGATCTCGTCGGTGTTGATGTCGTTCCGATCCAGAAAGAGAACCGGGCCTCCGAATGTTTTCATGTTCCTCTCCTCCTGCCCGGGCAGGGCCGGTATAGGGCCGGGCTACAGATCCGCCGGGCCCGCGATATGCCCGGCCACGGCAGCGGCGGCGGCGGAAACCGGGCTCATCAGGTGAACCATGCCGCCCTTGCCCATGCGGCCGTAAAAGTTCCGGTTCGTGGTGGAGGCGCAGACTTCCCCCTCGGCAAGCACCCCGTTGGACATGCCCAGGCAGGCCCCGCAACTGGGGTTGGTAACGCAGAAACCCGCGTCCATGAACACCCGGATAAGCCCCTCCTCCAGGGCCTGGCTGAATACTGCCGGGCTGGCGGGGGAGAGTATCCCCCGGACGGAAGCGGCTATCCGGCGGCCCCGCAGGACTTCCGCCGCCGCCCGGAGATCCTCGATGCGGCCGTTGGTGCAGGATCCGATGTAAACCTGGTCAACCCTGGTTCCCTTGAGTTCCCGGATGGGTTTCACCTGGTCGGGCTTGTAGCCCACGGTGGAAAGGGGCTCAAGGCTCCGGCAGTCCAGATCCAGGGTTTTGGCGTAAACCGCGTCGTCGTCGCTGCGCCAGCGGCTAAAATCCTCCAGGGCCTCTTCCTTTGAGGCGTAGACCCTTTCCCCCGCCGCCCCGGATTCCGCCCCCCCTTTCCGGATAAAGGGCCACAGGTAGTCCGCCGTGATCCGGTCGGGCATACAGACCCCGCTGGTGGCGCCGGCCTCCACCGCCATGTTACAGACGGTCATGCGGCCTTCCATGCTCAAGCTGTCGATAACCGGGCCCCTCAATTCCATGACCAGCCCGGTGGCGCCGGCCACCCCGATCCGGGCGATGAGGGCCAGGATCAGGTCTTTGGCAAAGACCCCTTCCGGGAGTTTCCCGTTCAGGTTGATCCGGAAGCTTTCCGGCTTCCGGAAGGCGCAGACCCCTTTCAGGATTCCCACCTCCAGATCCGTGGTTCCCACCCCGGCGGCGAAAGCGCCGAAGGCCCCGTGGGTGCAGGTGTGGCTGTCCCCCATGATAAGGGTGAATCCCGGCCGCACGAAGCCCTTCTCCGGGAAGAGGGCATGGCAGACCCCGTTCCGGCCTATATCGAAAAAATCCTCAATCCCGTGCCGCCTTACCCAGTCCCGCAGGATCTTCCCCTGTTCCGCGGTTTTGGAATCCTTGGCGGGGCTTACATGGTCGATTACCGCCTTGATCTTCCCCCGGTCAAAGACCCGGTCCAGGTTCTTCGACACCAGGTCGTTAATGGCGATAGGGGTGGTGATCTCGTGGCAGAACACCCGATCCAGCCTGAGCACCCAGGTATCGCCGAAAGGCCGATCCGCCACGTGGGCCTCGAAAATTTTTTCCGCCAGGGTCTTTCCCATACACTCTCCTTCGCGGGCCAGTACGTTTGAATTAGCTTCAAACGCTGTACGCGCCCACCCGTTTAACCGTGTCCACAATCTTCCGGTAACAGTCCAGGGAAACCGTATTGGGTATGGAATGATCCGACGAGAAGATGTAGCCCCCCTGCTCCTTTATCACGGGGACGACTTCCTCGATGTACGGAAGTATCTTGCCGGGCTTGTCCATGAGCAGGGCATCGGCGCCGCCGTGGAATACCAGTTTGTTTCCAAAGTCCCGTTTAAGGGCCTTCAGATCCATGCCCGCCTTTATCTCGATGGGGTTAAGCGCGTCGAGCCCTATCTCCGCAAGCTGGGGGACTCTGGCCATTACGTCGCCGCAGGAATGGAGGTGGGCTTTAATGCCGTGGTTGTGGGCCCAGTCAATGGCCCGCTTGTGCGCGGGCTGCAGCAATTCGGCGTAGAGCTCGTTGGAAAAGAAGGTGCGGTTCTTGTAGCCCATGTCGTCATACCAGAAGATGCTGTCGAAGGTATAGCCCTCGTCCCACAGTATATCGTAAAGGGCGATGCTGCGATCCAGGAAGGTATTAACCATGTCGCTGAACCACTGGGGATCTTCAAGCATGGCGATAAGAACGGTCTCCGTACCGGCCATCCAGGAGTGGAGCACGTCGAAACCGAACCAGAACAGCCCCTCTATCCAGCGGCCCTCGGCCCTCCAGCGGGGATAATGCTCTTTAAGATAATCCCAGGGTATCCGGTCGCGGGAAAGATCCATGCGGGCCTTGGCCTCGGCCCATTTTTCCGGCGTGTTCACCTTATAGTCGAGGAACTCGGGCGTTGAGTCGGGGACTTTGAAATTTTTCAGCGTGATGCCCCATTCGGTGCTGCGGATAACGTAGTCCGCCCCGTCCTCGATTACCTTTTGTTCGTAGCGCGGGCTGATATCGAGCCTGATGATCTCGATTTTGTCCACATCGAAGAAGTCCCGCCAGTCCGCGCCGGCGGGCATGCCTTCCCGCTTCCAGCGCGCCAGGGTTCCCGCCCAGGGATTGTCGGTAATGGGTACCCGGTCGGCCTCCCGATGTTCGAACATACGGCCAATACGATCTTTCGATGTCATCATTTCTTCATCCTCCTTAAAAACCAGATATCTGAACTTGGAGCGTTTCCCAAAACCCGGTTGGTTTCGGAAAACGCTCTTGAAAATTCAAGTTTTGGAACAAGCTCACTTTAACACAACTTCCGTCCTGCCGAAGCCGCCGAGTTCGGGACGGGAGAAATAGTAATCCGCTACGGCTTTTTCGTTGCGGAGGTAATCGTGAACGCCCTTCTGAAGCACCCCCTCCCCTTTTCCGTGGATGACGGCGAACTCGCGCATCCCGGCCAGCACCGCGGCGTCTATCTGGCGGCGCAGGGCTTCCAGGGCCTCTTCCAGGCGCATGCCCCGGAGGGAGAGTTCCATCCGCGGGCCCTGGGGGCTGGCGAGATCCACGGAGGCCGCCAGGGGCTTGGGGGCGGCCTTCTCCGGGGCCAGGGGGATCAGATCCCTTTCGTCCATACTCAGCTTGAGGGAGCCGATCTCCACGATCCAGGCGGCGCCGGAGGCGTTCCGGCGGTCAAGCCGCAGGATCCGGCCCCGGCGCCCGTACTCCCCGGCAAGCACCTCCGCGCCCGGTTCCAGGACGGGGGGATCCCCCGCTTCCCCCGTGCCGACCCTGCGGCGATCCCCGGCGATACCCGCCCGCTCTGCCTTTAGCGCCGCGTCTTCGGCCTCAACGGCCTCTTCCAGATTCCGGAGGAATTCCTTTACCTTCAGGGTCTTTTCCCGGGAAAGCTCCCCCTCCCGCACTTCCCGCACCAGGTTCTCCAGGGTCTTCCGGCTCTCCGCCAGCAGGGCCTCCAGGCGGCCAAGCAGCCCCGCCTTGAGTTCCGCCTCCTTCTGGCGCAGCTTGAGTTCCCGGAGATCCGCCTTCCGCCGATCCTCCCGGAGCCGCAGTTCCTCGGCCCGGGCCTGTTCCCTGGCGGAGCCCAGTTCCTGGTGTTTCTCCTTAAGCCCGGTG
This sequence comes from Treponema sp., assembly GCA_031255815.1. The sequence goes on from JAIRRU010000305.1 coordinate 5,959, forward strand.
ATCAGGGCGGAAACATCGGAACGGCCCTCGGCCAGGTAGGATCGGGCCCGGCCGACGATATCCGGATGGAGCCCGTTCCGGGCGGCAATGTCCAGGGCGCGGCTTTCCCCGGGTATGCCCATCAGGATCCGGTAGGTGGGGGAGAGGGTCCGGCCGTCAAATTCCATGGA
>JAIRRU010000325.1 GCA_031255815.1 Treponema sp.
CATGCCGAAGCCTATCTCCACGGTAACAGGGTTGCTGTTGCCGAACAGGGCGCGGTAGTCCAAAACCCGGCCCGGATCGAAGGGGACGCCGAAACGGGGGAACAGTTCCCCGTAGGAACGTTTCTGGGCCGGGCTCATCCTGCCCGAACGGAGGACGTAGCTTTTTACCCCCCTCCGGAAAGCGCCGCCGGGCGGCGCCCCTTCCCCGCCTGCCGTTTTTTGGAGGGCTGTCTTTTCATCCTTTCCGGTTTCGCCCATGTAAGGCACTACCTCGCGGATACCAGATCGGTCATGGCTGAGCTGAGGTATTCGGCGTCTTCCGCCCAAAGGGCGACGCTCCTGGTGTCCGGGGGGAGGTTCAGGGAAGAGAGCTCGCCCGCCAATTCGGTAAGCGCGAAGACCCCCAGGCTGTTTCCCTGGGCATCGCTGCAGATGAGCTTATTCGAGGGGTATTGGGACTCAACCTGGTAGCGCCCGTCATTTATCCTGAGAACGGGGAAGGGAAAGCGGCTGGATTCCGGGGCGTCGAAGGCAAAGATCCTTTCCGTTTTTTCGCCGCCTTTGTTTATCAGCACCGCCCGGTAAAGCCCCCGGGGCAGCCTTTCGCTCCCTATCATGGCGATGCTCCGGCTGCCGACCCAGGTTCGTTCTTCTTCCTCATAGCTTATCCAGTCTTCCGGCGTCAGTGTCCAGCGCAGCCCTTCCCGGTCATGGCGGAGCTGGAGTTCCGCGATGTTTTCAATACCGTCGTCGTCTTCGGGGAGCACAAAAAAGGTGAAGCGTTCCTCCGGCCCGGCCGAACCCTGGTAGTACACCAGTTCCAGGAAACCGAAAGTTATTTTCGGTTCCGAACGGGAACAGGCAAAGAGAAGAACCAGACAGATAAAGAGGCCGGAGCCGGATAAAAACTTCACCCTTAGAATATAATCGCCGCCCGAGGGCCCTTGCAATCCCTGCACCGTTGTTTCAAAACCAAGCGGGTTTTGGAACAGGCGCATTGATCTTAAGGTACGCGGATACTATGGTTGAGGGGTGAGACCTTTCCCTCCCTTCCTGGCGGCGCTGTTTTTCCTCCTCCCGGCGCTGTCCCTTTTCTGCGGGGAGGGGGAGAAGCGGGAAGCCCTGAAGGCGGCCCTCCGGGAACGGAAGATCCCCTGGGAGGAACGTTCCCTGCTGGCGGAATACGGCGGATTCGGTTCCTCCCTGCTGATCCGTCCTGCCCGGCCAAGCCAAAATTTCGAAGGGGAGGATGAGGCGCCGCGCTTTGTGCTGGCCGTCCCCCTTACCGGCCGGGGGGAACTCCCCGCCGGCCCTGAAGAAGGGGCCGAGCTGCCCCTGCGTTTCGCCGCAGCCCTCTCGTTCATCGGCAAGATATACGGCGAAACCGGGCTGGAATGGACGGTAGCCTTTCTGGGAGACGAGGGGACGGCCCTCCCCCCGGAAATGGCGAAGCGTCCGCGCCGGGGCCTTGAGGATCTCTTAAACCTCCTTGAAGATCCGGAGCATACGGTTCTCTGGTACCTGGATATCGGGAGCGGGGAGGCTCCCGAACGGCTGGAGATTAGCCACGGCACCGCGGAGAGGATAGCTTCCCTGGGCATTATCCGCCCGATCCCCGGCATTTGCGAGGAGCTTTCCATCCCCTGGTCTATCGCCACCCCCTTCAACGGACTCTACAAGTTCCGCCTGCTGAAAGGCCCCCCGGCCCTGCGGCGGGCTTTTGAGGAAGATACGGACGCGCTCTACATTACGGCCTATTCCGGCGCCTTCCCCTCCCCGGCTCTTAACGGGGAAACCCTGGGGGAATTTATCTACCGTTACACCCGCGCCCTGGACACGGGCGGGGAGCGGGATCGGCATTACGCAATGGTGCAGTTCCCCCTGGTAACGGTTTTCCTCTCCGAATACGCCATCGCCGTCTTGTTTCTCTCGGGCGGCGCGGCGTCCCTGCTGCTCATCCTGATCTTCGGGAGCAAGCGGAAACGCTTGTTCTCCGGCATAAAGCTTTCGAGCATAATTGTTATAATCCTTGTCGGCGCGGGCATTCTGGTATCGGGTTTTTTGGACATCAGTTTTATCCCCCTCTGGGCCGCGGCTTTTCTTTTCGTTCTTCCCGCGGGCATACTCCACAAGCCTGTCCCCCTCTTTGCCGGAAGCTTCCTGGCCGCGGCCTATATCCTCTGGGTGGGCTTTTTTTTCTTCCGGCAGCGGGAAGCCCCTGCCGCCGGCGCCCCCCTGGTACAGGAACTGGAGGCTTCGGGGCCCGGTTTCAATTACGGGCCGGGCGAAGGGGGCTTCAGCGCGGAGATGCGGAGCCGGGAGCTTTTGGGCCTGCGGATCATCTACCTTTCCCTCCGTTCCGGGGAGAAGCCCCTGCGTTTCGATGTCTCTCTCGCAAGTTCGGGCCCCCCGATCCTTATCCGCTCCGCCCCGGTTCCCTTCTCCCTCGGCAATAGCAGCGAAAGCGCCGAATTCTTCCTGGGCGAGAACCCCCCCAACCCCCTGGACATGGAAATATACCTGTCCGGCGATTTCAGAGGGACGCTGCGGGCCGAGGCCCTCTACCGCAGCGGCGAAAACAGGTACCTGCGGGTTCGGAGGGAGATTGAGATTGACAGTTTGAGTAACTAAGCCAACCGGGCCGGGCGGGCTAAATCTGAAATTCCGTCCGCAGGATTACTTCTTCCTGCATGGTGGGGGACAGTTTGACAAAGTAGTCGCTGTAGCCGCCGATACGCACCACCAGATCCCGGTAAGCCTCCGGTTCGGCTTTTGCCTTGACCAGGGTATCCTTGTCGGCCACGTTAATCTGGGTTTCAAAGCCCCCCCGTTCAAGGTAGGTCCGTATCAGGGCCATGAGCTTCCCGATAGACGCTTCGTTAAAGAGTTTTTTGGAGAATTTCAGGTTAACGGCGATGCCGCCGATGAACTTGTGGTGATCCCACTTGGTACTGGAAAGGATGGCGGCGGTGGGCCCGGCGGCCTCCCTGCCCTGGGCCGGCCCGGAGCCGTCCCCCAGGGGGAAGCCCGCCTTCCGGCCGTCCGGCGAGGCCCCGGTCTCCCTGCCGAAGCGGTCATGCATGACCCAGCAGAACAGGCTGGGGATAAGGTAGTTTTCGTGGAGGGGCTGGTACTGTTCCATGGTCTTGCCCAGCCATTCGGTCAGGCGGACAACGTATTTATCCGCCCGGTCGTCGTCGTTTCCGTATTTGGCTACGGTGTTCTGGATTTTGCTTTTGAGCAGCCCGCAGCCCTCAAAGTCCCGGGAAAGGGCGTCCCGCAGTTCGGCTAAAGTCGTCCCGCCGCCGAATACCAGTTTTTCCATCGCCGTTAAGGCGTCCGCCACGTTCGAAAGGCCCACGAAGGAGGGCATGATCCAGTTGTAGCGGGCGCCGCCGGCCTCAATGTCCCGGCCCTTTTCCAGGCAGTCGTTGACAAAACAGGAAAGCAGGGGGTCCAGGCAGTAGCGGGCCCGTTCCGCCCGCCAGAGGCTTTCTCTCATAAAATTCTCCCGGATCCCCCCCGCGACATGGGCGAAATAAGCCTCAAGAAGCGCGTCAATTGAAGGGTAGTCCCGATCCAGGATGTCTAGGAGTTTTTGCACAAGGTTCATGTAGGGGCTGGCCACCCAGACGTTGGAAGAAGCGACGGGGGTTATTTCCACGCAGGTGGAATGAATGTAATCGCAGGCTTCGCCCGGGGGCATGCCGTGGTATTGCAAACCCCTGGTGATAACATCGTCGTTGAAAAAGGCCGGATGGGAATGGCCCTTGCCCACGATTTCGCAGGCAAGCCGGAGATCCTCTTCCGGCGTGGCGTCGCAGCAGCAAAGCCCCACCGAGGGGTATACCAGGTTAACCTGCTCCACGGCCTTCATAAACATCCGGGTCAGATCGTTGGAAACCGCCCGCCCGGTTTTATCCCGGCCGCCGACCATGTAACCGCTGGAAAGGCCGCTGGGCACCCGGTTGTTGATGCTAAGGGCAAGGCAGTCGATAAGGGTCTGGGCCTCTTCCGCGGTGATCTTTCCCGTTTTAAGATCCTCTTCGTAGAAGGGCCAAAGGTAGCGGTCGGGGCGGCCCAGCTGGTACTGGTGGCAGCCGGTCTTAAAGGGCTTGGCGGAAAGGCAGAAGGTAACGAAGTGAACCGCCTGCAGGGCCTCGTAGAAACCCGAGGCGGGTTTCGCCGGAACGCGGCGCAGGTTTTGCGCGATGAGCAGTAATTCTTCCCGCCGCGCCGGATCAGGGCAGGCCCGGGCCTGGCGTTCCGCCTCCAGGGCGTAGCGCCCGGCGAAACGGATCAGCCCCTCAAGGCCGCGCAGGCAGGAGGCGTAAAAGTTGTCCTTCTCCAGATCCTCCCGCCGGGCCGGGTCCAGTTTCGCGCGCAATTCCCGAATCTCCGCCATGATACCTTCCGCCCCCCGCTTAAGGAGAAGCTCGTAGTCAATGGCCATGTGGGAGGCCTGCCCCTCCTGGGCCGGGGCGGTCTGTACGGCGTATTCCTTTATCAGCTCCCATTCGGCCTGTTCTTCCGGGCTGAAGGGACGGTTCGCGATACGCCCGGCAATGAGCTCCCCTTCTCCGATGAACGGGGCCGTGCGGTCAAAGGCATCGTAAACCGCGTCTCCCACCCGGAGGGCGTAGGGGCGGCTCCGGTCTCTTTCTTTAAGGCTCTTGTAAAAAAAGTAAGCGAATTCGCTGTAGTCGTGGCCGTATTTAAACACCTGTTCCCGCAGGCTATCGATCCTTGGTTTGTCGTAAGCGTATTCCATCACAATCCTTCTCCCCCTCCTGCCAGTTTACCGCGTTTCCCGCGTAAAATCCTGAAAACCGCCGATCGGTTTTTTGCCTTTGCCGGGCAAAGCGCTATGATACCCTTACCGGAACGGAAGTGTAAGCCTGCACCGCTCCGGCCCAGGCCTTTACGCTTTCCCCGGGCGGTATGGCCGTATCCTGGTGCCGTACCGCTTTACCGATGCCCGCTGCCTTGGATATGCCCAGGGGATGGTAGGGCTCAATGTCGATTCCGGTAACATTCCTGAGCCGGTTCGCCACGGCGCCTATCCCCCTGAAATGATCCTCCCGGTCGTTACAGCCGGGAATAATGGGGCAGCGCAATACCGTCCGGGCGCCCGAATCATCGAGTTTTTGGAGGTTCTCTAAAATAAGCTCGTTGGAGATCCCGGTAAAAGCCCGGTGTTTTTCCGCGTCCGTTTCTTTCAAGTCGTAGAGAAACAGATCCGTCAGCCCGGCCGCTTCCCGCAGGGTTTCAAAGGGCGCCGCGCCGCTGGTTTCCACGCAGCTGTGCAGGCCCCCTTCTTTGGCCAGGCGCAGCAGGGCCAGGGTAAAGCCGCTCTGGTAGAAGGGCTCCCCGCCGGAAATGGTCATTCCCCCGCCGGAGTTGCGGTAGAAAGCCTCGTCCTTCTTCGCTTCCGCGAAGGCTTCCCCCGCGGTAAAGCTTCTGCCGATTAAGTCCAGCGCGCCGGTAACGCAGGCCTCCGCGCAGGCCCCGCAGCCGCTGCAGGTTCCGCGGCTGTACGCATGCCCGGCTTCCCCGAAACGGTGCAGCCTTTGGGGGCAGGCTTCCCCGCAGGCCCCGCAGAGGACGCATTTAGCGGGGTAATAGGCGATCTCCGGTTCCGCGGCCTTGGATTCGGGGTTGTGGCACCAGGGACAGTCCAGGAGGCAGCCTTTGAGGAACAGGTTGGTCCTGATCCCCGGCCCGTCATGAAGGGAAAAACGCTGAATGTTGAAAATGATCCCCCGGACTTCCTCTGTCTTCATTACCGCTTAACTTCTCCGGACATAAGGCTGCCGCCCGGCTTTTTTTTAAAGGGGATTCTCGGGGCCTTCCGCAAAACCCGCTTCCATCAGGGCGATAAACGAAAGCAGCCCGCCCCAGTGGTAGAAGCGGTCGCTGTTTTCAACGTCGTCGCCATCCCCGGTATCGGCATTATAATTTTCGTGCACATGCCCCTCTTCGATCCATTCTTTCAGGATGAGCTTCCTGCTTTTTTCCGCCAGAACCCGGCAGGCCTCGCCCTGACCGGCGCGCCGCAGGCTGATATAGGCAAGGTAGTTCATGGGCGCCCAGATCCTGCCCCGCCAGTAATTCTGATCTTTGTATCCCGGATCGCTGCGGCTGATGGACGGCAGCATGTACTCGCCGTAGAACTCAAGGGGATTGAAGAAGTGCTCCCTTACCATGCGCCCGGCCCTGTCGGGGGAAACCCTGTCCGAAAGCAGGGCGTAAAAATTGGCGGGCGAAAGACGCCGGGAGAATTCCCCGGTATCGGTCCGCCGGTTTACATAGCAGCCAATCTCTTCGTCCCACAGTTCCTCAAGACCGGCCTTGGATTTTTCCGCCCGTTCCCGCAGTTCCGCCGCTTCCGGGCGGCTGATACAGCCTGCCAGTTCGGCAAGACATTCGCAGTCCATGATATAGAGGCCCGTAAGCCCCACGTCGGCCAGTTCCATCCGGTGGGTTTCTCTGTTGAAGGGCGCCTCGTCGTACATGGGGGAATTGTCCAGCCCGCTTTCCAGCATGGCGCCCAGCAACTCGTTTACCCCGTGCTCCGCCCAGTGCCGTCCGCTGTCATCGGTGTAGGGATCGGAACCCCAGCAGAGCTGCCCGTTTTTCAGCATCCGGCGGTCTGCCCACCAGCGGTTCCAGGCGAGAAGATCGTCAAAGAGCTGTTCCACGAACCAGGCTTCCCGGTACCGGCGGTAGAGTTCCCTGACTACATGGGAACCCACCGGAGGCTGGGATCGGTCGCGGCTTTTGTAGTTATCGGCAGCCCCGAAGTTGGGGATAAACCCGGCCTCGGTTTTCTCGCGGGTAATGGCAATAGCGTTGGCGTAGGCCAGGCCCCTGTCCTCCATGCCGGCCATAAGCGCGGAAAAGTAACTGTCCCAGTCGAAAAGCACGTATCCGCCCCAGCGGATATTCCAGAGCCGGGAGACCGGGGAACAGACCTGTTCCTTTTCCGGTTCATAGATCGTGTCCCAGGCAAGGCAGCTGCGCATGGCTTGGTAACATTCCGCCAGTTCCCCGTAGCACGCGGCATCGTCCCGGAGCTTCCGCTTCCGCGCCGCCAGCAGATCCTTCAGTTCCGCCGCGCTTAGCCCCCTTCCCGTAGACACCGCCACCGGGCCGGACAGTTCCACCGCGATAAAAGGATTGCAGAGCCCCGTGTTCAGCCGGGGGATCCTTTTGCCGTCGGTAAAAACCTCCAGCCGCCGTTCCGGGCTAAAGGCCAGGAGCCGGCCTTCCGCAAGCTCCGTATGACCCGGTTTGTTCCACAGCAGCGCCAGGGAGACGACAAGGGCGGGCGGTTTTTTTACGTTTTTAAGGGGCGTTACCAGGATATACTGGGCGTCGTCAATCGCGGCGCTTTGAACCAGCAGCTCATGATCGCTGCAGGAAAGTTTCAACTCCGTATAGCCGCCGCCGTAAGTCCGGGGGCCGGGCTGTACTTTTTCCGCCCGCTCCTCAAGACGCCCGATAAGGGCTTCCCGCAGCATAAGGCCCGAATTGAAGAATTTGAATCCCAGGCAAAGGGCGATTCCCTCCGGCATAAGTACATGGGTCAAAACACTGTTGTTATACCAGGTGTTAAAACCCCGCGCCATTTTTCCTTGCGCTTCCGCGGAATTCATCGAGCGTTCCTTTTTAGCAGGTTCAACCCGGGCCCAAGCCCTTGTTCCTTCGATCCGGCCTTCCTGATTTTTCCCTTACCCCGAGGCTTTCCCCGCACCGGCCGGGTTTCCTCATTTAATTTGTTTCTCTTTGGCTTGTCAATGCGGAGACCTCGCGCCCTCTTGTTGAGACGGATCTTCTTATGCTACCCTGTCCGGGCAGGGGCCATTATGAATGTAAGAATGTATTCCATAGGGATCAAACTGCTGCTGCCGATTTTCGTCTGCCTCGCGCTTTTCGGGATCATCCTCATGTTCACGATCAATATCCTTACCTCTTCTACCTCCGCCGATTCGTTCAAAGATGGCATTAACCGCAAGGACAACCTGGTGTACCGCCTTATCGAGGAGCAGACGGAACTGCTGGAAAAGAAGGCCCGCTGGTTTGCCGCCTACGCCGGAGAGGAGGGGATCATCACGAGGCTCGACAACGGCGCGGGCGGGGCGGCCTTCCAGGCCCGGCTTGACGCGCTGGCGGAGGCCCTGGACCTCGACGGCGTCGCCCTGGCGGACCGGGACGGCTACCTCCTCATCAACAGCGGCGGTTCCGAAGGGGCCCGCTACGTGCGAACCATCGTTTCCTATACGGACGGCCAGGAATGTATTACCCGCATGTACTCCCTCGACAATTCCCTGGAACTTATCTCCGCGATCCCGGTCTTTGAAAACGGGAACCTGGAAGGCTACGGCTTCATCGAGTACAGCATCCAGTCCCAGAAATTCGCGGACGAGCTTCAAAAACTGACCCAGTGCGAGATAGACATCTACCAGGGGCCCCTGCACCGGAGCAGTTCCAGCGGCATGTCCGCCGTGTCGGCCCGCAGAAAGGACTGGATCGGCGCCTTTACCGGCAGCCTTTCGTCGGATCACGACATGATGATCGACACGGTTCTGGGCCTGGGGGAAACCTACCGGGGGGATTACCGCGCCGGGGGGATCGGCTACTACGGGATCCACTTCCCCCTCAAGGACTTTTCCGATTCCCGGGTGGGGATCGTGTCCATGAGCCTTCCCATGACCGAGGTGGAGGAGACGGTGGCCCTTATCAACCGGGTGGTCGTCCCCCTGATGTTCGGGGGCATCGCGATCCTGCTGGTCGTGTTTTTCCTGCTGCTCCGCCTTATCGTCATCGGCCCCCTCAAGTCCACCGCATCCGTTACCGCGTCGGTGTCCCAGAACCTCAGTTCCAAGGAGGCGGACTTTACCTATCAGATCCCGGTAAAGCGGAAGGACGAGATCGGGGTCATAACCCGGAGTATCAACGGCTTTATCGGCTCCCTGCGGGGCCTGGTGGGCCAGCTCAAGGACGCCCAGGCTTCCCTGGGGGAGATCGGGAAAAACCTGGGGAACCAGTCCGAGGAATCGGTCCGGGCGAACGGCCGGATCATGGACGCCGCCATGGCCATTAAGGGGCAGACCGAGGGGCAGGGCCGCTCCCTGGAACGAACCAACGAGGTTCTGCGGAACGCCGCCGGGGCCCTGGAGGGGCTCAACTCCCTGATAACGGAGCAGAACCGGGCTGTCGGCGAGTCCTCCACATCGGTGGAGGAGATGGCGAAGACGATTGGCGCCGTACA
>JAIRRU010000308.1 GCA_031255815.1 Treponema sp.
CTCCTGGACAAGGAGATGAACCTGGTCCGGGGAGGGGACGCCGTGTCCGCCCAGACCGCTTTGGACAAACACTACTACCTTTCGCTCTGGAACGCTTTAAAAAAGCTTCCCGGGAAGGATCGCGTTTCGTCGGAAAGGATCCTGTCAGAGGAAATTTCCCTTAGAAACGCCGTCTGGGCGCTGCGCTTGCGGAGCTACTACGGCATGAGCGGGGAGGACACGGCCCGTCATTTGATGGATATCAGCCTGCCGGATACGCGGGGCGGAAAAGCCCTTTCCCTGGCCGCCGACGCCAGGGCCATGCTGGATCTGCCCCTGGACAACCGTTCCGCCTGGTCGGATTGGAAGCGGGAACGCTTCCTTAATCCCGAAAGGCCCGGGGAATCCTGGCGGGCCAACCCCCGGTATTTCCAGAACGCCGCCAGCGCCTATCTTTACCGGCTTGCCTTTCGTTCCTTCAGGCTTAAACCTTTTTCCCTGGATGTGATTTTTTGTTTTGTCCGCATCAAACAGTTTGAGGAGGATCTCCTTACCAGCGTGGCCGAGGGCCTGGGCCTGGGCATGTCCAGTCAGGACGTGTTTGCCCTCCTGGAGGTGGAAGTTTGATTCGTCCCCGGAAGATGAAGCATATTGAACTTACCGTCCTTACCCGGGACGTGGATCAGGTAATCGAGTACCTGGGCCGCCGGGGGATCATGCATTTTTCCGAATCTCCGGGAAACGCCGGGCCCGGCGCCGCTCCGCCGTCCGCGGGCGTATCCCCCGCGGGGGCCGGTTTCGGGCTGAGGGGCGGCGCGCCTGAACCGGCGGCTTTCCTCCCGGAAGGCGGGGCTCCGGGAAGCTTCCCGGGCCGTACCGTCGCGCCCTCCGCCAGCGTTCACAGCCTGAACGAGGCGGCTTATACCCATATCCGGGATAACCTGGAAAGGCTCAGTTCCGGGGCCTCTTTCCTGGGACTGGAACTTCCCGCGGAGCCCGGGGAAGACAGCCGTTTCCCCGGAGAGGCCGAAGAAGTTTTAACCGGCAGCCTCCACGCCGCGGTAAGCGCCCTAAAGGAAAAGGAAGACGGGGCGGAACTGGAAAAACGCAAGGTAGAGGAAACCCTCAACGAGGCCCGGGCCTTTGCCAACTTAAACGCCCCCTTCGCCGATCTGGATCAGCTTTCCTACCTTACGCTAAGGGTAGGCCGCCTGGACCCCAAGGCCCAGGAGGGCATCAGGCAGCGCCTGGCGGACCGGGCGGTGATCATCCGCCTGGGCGACGGGGGGGATCGGGTTCTGGCCGCGGCGTCCCGGAAAGGCCGTTTTGCCCTGGATTCGGAATTGAAGAGCGCGGGTTTTATGCCCATCCTTATCCCCGAGGACTACCAGGGAATACCCGCCGAACTTCTCTCCGGCCTGGAGGGCCGGCTTAAAACCGCGAAAGCGGAACTGGCCAAGATACGGGAAGACAAGGAAGCCCTGAAAAAGGAAACCGCCGCCTCTTTCGCGGAACTCACCGCGAGCTACCTTATGGCCGCCGCCACGGAACAGCTCAAGTCCCGGCTTACGGCCACCCGCAGCATCTACATCCTCTCCGGCTGGGTTCCCCAGGACGCCCTGGCCCGCCTGGCGGAGGATCTGTCAAAGCTGACCGGGGGGCGGATTGCCCTGCGCTCTTACAATCCCGAGGAGATGCCCGGTGTTGTTGAGGGCAGGGAGAAGGTGCCCGTATCCTTAAAGCACGGGGCTTTTGTAAAAGGTTTCGAGGGGCTGGTGTTTTCCTACGGGGCGCCCCTGTACGGAACCCTGGATCCCACCCCTCTGGTGGCCTTCTTTTTCACGATCCTCTTCGGCATTATGTTCGGCGACGTGGGCCAGGGGCTGGTGCTGTTCCTCGTGGGGATAGCCGTGGGCAGCCGGGGCTTTAAGGCGGCCAGGAGGCTCCGATCCTATTCCACCCCCCTTATGGCGGTGGGCGTTTCTTCCATGGTCATGGGCTTTCTCAACGGGGAATTTTTCACCAACGAGGAGATTCTGGCAGGCCCCACCAGGGCGCTGCTGGGACTCTTTATGGATAATCCGCCTGATCGGATCCTCCGCCTGATGCCCGAAAAGGGCAATGTGGCGAAGCTGCTTTACTTTTTCGGTTTTACCATCGCCGTGGGGGTGCTGCTGAACTCCGCCGGGCTTATCGTGAACATCATAAACAAGTTCATCGCCAAAAAATACGAGGCGGCTTTTTTCGCCAAGACGGGCCTGGCCGGGCTTCTCTTTTTCTGGTACGCCGTCTTTATCGCCGTCCGCTGCCTGGCCGGCGGCAGCTTCGCCTGGTTCGACTTCCCGGGACTGATCATACCGGTTCTGGGGATCTTTTTCGGCCCGGTAATAGGGCGGATCATCAGCGGCAAGCGGCCCGTATTGGCCGAAGGTTTTATGGCTTTTGTCATGGAAGGCTTTGTGGAGATTCTGGAAACCCTTTCCACCTATATTTCCAATACCGTAAGCTTCCTCCGGGTGGGGGCCTTCGCCCTGTCCCACGCGGTGCTTTCGTTCATCGTTTTTACCCTTTCGGGCATGGTAAGCCGGGGTGCGGCGGCCGGGCCCTTTTTCGCCCTGGCCGTGGTGATTTTCGGCAACGCCCTTATCATCGCGCTGGAAGGCATGATCGTCGCCATCCAGGTGGTCAGGCTCCAGTATTACGAATTTTTCAGCAAGTTTTTTACCGAAACCGGAGTAGCCTTTAGCCCCTTCCGGTTCCGCGGGGAGGCGCGGGGCTAAGGGGCTTGTCCGGGAACCGGATTTTCCGGGCAAGCCTGATGCAGGATTCTGGCGGCGGTATCGCCGCTTGTTATAGGAGTGGTATATGAAACGTATAATAATGTTACTGGCGCTGGTACTGTTTGCTGCGGCCTTGCCGGTTTTTGCCCAGGAGGCCGCCGAAGCCGCCGAGGGAAGCCCCGCCACGCCGGTCTGGAAGTACTTCGCGGCGGCCCTGGCGGTGGGTATCTCCTGTATCGCCGGAGGTATCGCGGTGGGCCAGATCGGTTCGGCCGCCATGGGGGCCATGAGCGAGAACCCGGAGCTTTCCGGCAAAGCCATCCCCTACGTCGGGCTGGCGGAGGGCATCTGCCTTTGGGGCTTCCTGGTAGGTCTTTTGATAATATTTTTTTAGATTTTTATGGATTACTTTTTCATCGGGGATCCGGAACTGCTTACCGCTTTCCGTTTTGTCGGGGTCGGCGGTTTTCCGGTGTTTGACGCGGAGGAGGCCAGGGAGGCTTTTCTGCGGATCACCCGGGGCTGGGACGGAACCGCCGGAACGGCTCTGCCCGGCGCGATGAGCGGGGCCGAAGGCTGCCGGGTGCTGATTATGACCGAAGAAGTGGCCGACTGGCTGGGGGATACCCTGGTCGAGTGGCAGCTTTCCGATCGCTATCCTCTGGTGGTGGAGATACCCGGCATCCTCGGGCGGAACCCCGGCCGGAAGACCCTGGTGGATTCAATTCGGGAAGCTATCGGTATCCATGTATGAACCGTATTGGTTTTTAAGGCAGGGCTGTTCCAAGGCTCCGGTTTTTGGAGCAAGCCTGGATTAGGAAAAAATGGAAGAATTACAGTCAACAGAGGTACTGGATCGGGAAATTCTGGAAGACGCCCGGCGGAAGGCCTTCCGTATCCTCAAAACCGCGGATGACACGGTAAAGGCCGACAGTGCCGGGTGGGAGAAGAAAACCGCCGCCGCCCTGGCGGATCTGAATAAACGCCACGAAGAACGCCGCCGGCGGGCCGCGGAGGAGATCATGGCCCGGCTTCCCCTGGATCGGCGGCGGGCGGAATCTGAAAAAATCGAGGCCCTCTTGTCCAATGCCCTGGATTGCTGGTACGCCGCGCAGAGCCGTGAACGGCTGCTGGACATACTGGAAGGGGAACTCAGCAGGCGCCTTGAGGACTACCCCGAATTCGGAAAGCAGCCCTTCCGGGCAACCTTCCACAAACTGGAAAGGGGGGAAGGGGAGGCGCTCTTGAAAAAGGCCCTCCCCGGGGGAAAATGGGAGATCAATACCTCCGGCCTGGACGCGGGCGGGGCGGCGGGAGCCTCCTCCTCCGGCGCGGGGGCCGCCATAAAGGCTTCCGGCGTGCTTTCGGGTAAGTACCCGGAGCTGGTGCTCGATTCCCCCCAGGCAAGGATAAGCGCTTCCCTCAACATGTTAACGGGCGAGCTGTTGGCGGATTACCGCGCCGAGCTTACCCGGGCGCTTATCGGCGATCAGGCGGCGGAGCAGTTCGCCGGACTAAGCCCCGGAGCTTTGCCATGATCGAAGGCAGGGTAAAACGGATATCCGGCCCGATTATCCGGGCGGAGGGCCTGGGCGGCGCGGGGCTTTTTGATCTGGTCGAAGTAGGGGAGAAGCGGATCACGGGGGAGATTGTCCGTCTGGAAAAAGGGGAGGCCGTAATCCAGGTCTACGAGGACGATACGGGGCTGCGGATCGGCGCTCCCGCGGTGTCCACGGGACGGCCCCTTTCGGCGCTCCTGGGGCCCGGCCTTATGGGAACCATCTACGACGGCATACAGCGGCCCCTGGAGGCCCTCTGCAAAGAAAACGGGGCCTTCATGTCTCCCGGCGCGAGGGGGGAGCCCCTGGACACTTCCCGGCTCTGGCGCTTTACGCCCGACCCGGAACTGGCCGCCAAAATCGCCAAAGGGGAGGAAGTTAAAGCCTTTCCGGGCCTCGTCCTGGGTTCGGTGAAAGAGACCGAAAGCATTGCCTGCAAGATAATGGTTCCCCCCGGAACCAGGGGAGGGGAGATCGTTGCCCTTTCCCCGGAGGGGGATTACCGGATCGGCGGAATCGCCGCCTCTACCGGAGGGGGGGAGGAAATCCCCCTGGCCCAGTGGTGGCCGGTGAGGATGCCCCGCCCCAGCGCGGAGCGGCTTTCTCCGGATCAGCCCCTGATCACCGGGGAGCGGGTTATCGACGTGTTTTTCCCCCTCTCCAAGGGGGGGACTGCCGCCATTCCCGGAGGCTTCGGCACGGGCAAGACCATGACCCAGCACGCCATTGCCAAGTGGTGCGATGCGGACGTGATCATTTACATCGGCTGCGGCGAACGGGGGAACGAGATGACCGACGTGCTTACCGAGTTCCCCCAGCTCCAAGACCCCCGTACCGGGCGATCCCTCATGGAGCGAACCATACTCATCGCCAACACTTCCAACATGCCCGTGGCGGCCCGGGAGGTCTCCATCTACACCGGGGTAACCCTGGCGGAGTTTTACCGGGACATGGGCTACCATGTGGCCATCATGGCGGATTCCACCAG
>JAIRRU010000015.1 GCA_031255815.1 Treponema sp.
ATCTTGTCGCCGTAAAACACCCCCGAGGGGATCAGGTGCAGGGCGTATTCCTCGCCGCCGATGACAATGGTATGCCCCGCGTTGGCCCCGCCGGAGTACCGGACGATTATCTGGGCCTCGTTGGCCAGATAATCCACGATCTTGCCCTTCCCCTCATCGCCCCATTGAGCGCCGATGACCACTACATTCATGGAAGCCTCCGCCTAAAGGTAGCCGAAAAGCGGGGGGTTTTCAATGGATGCCGCGGGGGATCAGGCGGAATTTGTCAGGAAAGGCTCCGCAGGTAGTCCCAGCTCTGCTTGGCGCACTGGATAGGGGTCATGCCGGGGGAAGGCAGATCCTGTTCCACCACCAGCCATTGGGTTCCGGCCTTTTCCGAAGCCTTGACGATACCGGGGATGTCCTGCACCCCATGGCCTACCGCCCGGAAGGGGAAAGAACCGGCCGCCCGTGCCTTCCGGGCCTCTCCAATCAGATCGTACTCGGCCTTGATCCTGCCGCCCTCGCTGGAATCGAAATCCTTTAGATGCACGACGGGGGCCCGGCCTGAGTATTTAAGGATGTACTCCGCGGGATCCGCCCCTCCTACCTTGGCCCAGCACACGTCAATTTCGGTCTGGAGCAGGCTGGCCGGGATGCTGTCGTAGAGATCGTCCAGGGCGTATTTCCCCTTGTAATCGGCGAATTCAAATTCGTGGTTGTGGTAAAGGAGCGTTACCCCCTTCCCGCGGCAGTATTCGCCCAGTTTGGCGATGCCCTTCTTTACCTCTTCGTAGTTCGGGCCTGTACTCCGGTCTTCCGCGCCCAGAAAGGGAACCGCGATGAACTTGCAGCCTATGTCCAGGTGATAGCCGATAACCTTGTCCTTATCGGCTATCATATCCTGGTAGGGAACATGGGCGGAGATCGCGGCGAGCCCCGCCTTTTCAAGGGAGGCCCTGGTTTCCCCGGCGGTCTTGCCGAAGGACATGGCAAGGGCCAGTTCCACGTACTTATAGCCGATACCGGCCACCTGTGTTAAAGTCCCGTCGAAGTCCGTTTTGAGTTCTTCCCGGACATTGTAAAGTTGAAGCATTACCGGAAGCATGGCATCCTCCTGAAATTAAAACTGTTCCCAATAGGGGGTTTGGAATCCTGGGTCTATTATAAGGCATCTTCCCGGAATGGGGAATCCCGGCGCTGCCTGAAAATATTGTAATCGCCTTCCGGATGTGCTAGTCTCTTTTTTAAGATGATCTGCCAGGGAGGTTTTTATCAGAGGGCGCCTTAGATTTCTGCTGAAACTGCCTGCCCTTGCGCTGGCGGGGGGGATCTGGTATCTTTCCTCCCAGCCGGTGCTGCCGCGGTTCGAGGGCCCCTTGGGTTTCGATAAATTTCAACATTTTCTGGCTTATTTCATCCTTACCGCCGCCATTACCCTGTGGTTTTCCCGGGAAAAGTGGCTGTGCGGAGCGGGGGTTCCGGTTTTTAGCGCGGCCCTGGGCTCGCTATACGGCCTTATTGACGAGATCCATCAGCATTTTGTTCCCGGTAGAAACAGCGACATACAGGACTGGGCCTTCGACACCCTGGGGGCGGCTGTCGCCGTAACAGCGGTAAAGCTGGCCTTTGTTTGCTGGCGCAGGATCCAGCGAAAAACTGAGACAGAGAGGCCTTTCCCGAACCCGCTTGATTTGGGGAAGGCTTCGGGGGATTTTAATCGTGAATGATAAGACGGAACGAACCGGGACGAAGCCGGCAGGCTTCCGGGCCCTTACCAACATCCTGGTTACCGGCGGATCCGGCTTTATTGGCGGAAACTTTATCCGCTTCCTGCTCCGGGATACTCCCGAATTCAAAGGCCGGATCATCAACCTGGATTCCCTAACCTACGCGGGGAATACGGAAAGCCTGAAAGACATTGACAGAGAGTTTGGCGGATCCCGGTCTCCCCGCTATATCTTTGAGCTGGGGGATATCAGCGACCGCCAGGGGGTGGAGAAGATATTCCGGCAGTACGGCATTGACACGGTGGTACACTTTGCCGCGGAAAGCCACGTAGACCGTTCGATACTGGGGCCGGAAGCCTTTATCAAGACCAATGTGACCGGAACCTACACCCTGCTGGAGGCGGCCCGGGCGGTATGGGTAGAGGGCCCTGTTTCCGCTTCGGCCGCGCCCATGACGCCGGGTTCCCCCCCGGCTTTTCCCGGCGGTTCTTTCCGCAAAGATGTTCTGTTTCACCACATAAGCACCGACGAGGTGTACGGCTCCCTGGGAAGCTCCGGCTCTTTCAGCGAGACGAGCCCCTATTCCCCCCGCTCCCCCTACTCCGCGACCAAGGCGGCCAGCGATCATCTGGTAATGGCCTACCACCATACCTACGGGCTTCCGGTTACCCTTTCCAACTGTTCCAACAACTACGGCCCTTGCCAGTTTCCGGAAAAGCTTATCCCCTTCATGATCCTCTGCATGCTCGAGGGCAAAGATCTGCCGGTTTACGGGGACGGGAAAAACATCCGCGACTGGATACACGTGGAAGACCATAACCGGGCGGTTTGGGCCATCCTGAACGCGGGAAAAGCCGGGGAAAAGTACAACGCCGGCGGGGAGAACGAGTGGGAAAACATCCGGCTCCTGATAACCCTGATCGATATCGTTTCGGAGAAGGCGGGGCTCGATCCGGGGAAAGTGCGCAGCACCATTACTTTTGTTAAAGATCGTCCCGGCCACGACCGCCGCTACGCCATTGACTGTTCCAAGATAAAACGGGAGCTTGGCTGGAAGCGGCAGGTAGATTTTGAAGAGGGCCTTGCCCGCACGGTGGACTGGTATATCGCCAACCCCGAATGGATAGAACATATCCGCTCGGGCGAGTACCGTCACGGCACTGAAGATATTCAACCCCGGTAAGGGCGGTTTTTGGTGATCTCTCTGGCTAATCTTTCCAAAACCTACCCCATGGGTAAGGTGAGCGTGGAAGCCCTAAGGGGCGTGAATCTTGAATTTTCCGCGGGGGACTTTGTTTCCGTGGCGGGCCCCTCCGGATCGGGAAAGACCACCCTGATGAACATCATCGGGCTTATCGACAGCCCCAGCGGGGGCAGCGTGAAGATCGACGGCAGGGAAACGGCGGGCCTGGGGCGCCGGGAGCTTACCCGGCTGCGGCGGGAATTCATCGGCTTCGTTTTCCAGTCCTTTAACCTGCTCCCCGTGCTGACGGTCTTCGAGAACGTGGAGCTTCCCCTTACCATCGGTAAAAAGACCCTTTCCGCCGCGGCGCGCCGGGAACGGATTGAGTACCTGCTTGACGCGGTGGGGCTTACGGATCGGAAAAAGCACAGCCCGGCGGAGCTTTCCGGCGGCCAGCAGCAGCGGGCGGCCATTGCCCGCGCCCTGGTAAGCCGGCCCAAGATCGTCATTGCCGACGAGCCCACGGCGAACCTGGATTCCGCCAACGGGGAGCTGGTGCTGGAACTGATGCGGAAGATAAACCGGGAGGAGGGAACCACCTTTATCTTCTCCACCCACGACCCGGCGATCTGGAATATGGCGAACCATATCGTGTTTCTCAGGGACGGCATGGTGGAGTCGGAGCGGCGCAGATGATCCTCTCTTTTATTTTCAAAAATATTTTCCGCAACCGGAAAGACAGCCTGGTTATTGTTCTGCTTATCGGCTCCATCTCCTTCCTCTTTTTCCTTGGAAACAGCGTGGTGGGCCGCTCGGACCGGGGGATGCGGGAGGCCTACATCGACAGCCTTACCGGGGATCTGGTTATCCAGAAAAGCGGCCCGGTTACCATGAACATGTTCGGGGCGAATACGCCGGTTATTGACGAGTATTTTAAAATCCCGGAGCTGCCGGCCTACGAGCTGGTCAGGGAGATAGCCGCTTCGGAAAGCGGGGTGGAACGCCTTACCAGCCAGGTTTCGACCAAGGCCTATCTGGATCTGCTGGGCCTAAGGGAGCCGGTCCTGCTCTGCGGGGTGGACGCGGGCACTTACTTTGACGCCTTTCCGGGGATCGAGCTGGTAGAAGGCCGTTTTCTTGAAGACGGCGAATACGGGGCCATGATCACCCTGGAACGCGCCGAAAGCCTTGAAAGGCGGAGGGCGGAGTTCCCCCGGATAGGGACGCCCCTGCTCTTTACCGCCGCCGGAGAGGCGGGTTTTAAGATACGGGAAGTCCCCCTGGTGGGGATCTACCGCTACCGGAATCCCGGCCAGTACATGAACGAGCTGGTCATTGCCGATCCCCAGACCGCCCGGGTTTTATCCTCCATCCAGGTCGCCACGGCGGACGCGGAACCCGCCGAAGGTTTCCAGGATCTCTTCGGCCTTAATCCGGACGATCTCTTTGCCGAAAGCCTGTTCGCCGGAGAAGAGAGCCAGGAGGCCTTTTCCGTGGAATCCCTGGAAGCTCTCCTGGCCGGGACGGAGGACGGCGAAGGGGGAATGACGGGAGGGGGCTGGAATTTTATCATCCTCCGTTTGGAGAAGGGGGTTTCCCCCGCCGCCCTCGCCGCGTCGCTGGAAAAAAAAGTCGCCTCCTTCGGCGCGGCGGTCGTGGACTGGCGCGTTGCTGCGGGAAATTCGGCGATACTGCTGTTCCTTGTCCAGTTCCTTTTAAACGGCGGGATTTTTCTGGTAAGCGTGGCGGGGATCATCGCCGCGGTAAACATCCTGCTGATTTCCCTGTTCAAGCGCACCAGGGAGATAGGAACCCTCCGGGCTATCGGCGCGGGGGACTGGTATATCCGCTCCCTTATCCTGGGGGAGAACCTTGTCCTGGCCGCCGGGGCCGGCCTCCTGGGGCTGCTGCTGGGCTGCTGTTTCATCCGGCTTGTCAACGCGGCGCTTATCGTTATTCCCAACAGCCTGGTCGCCTCCCTCCTGGGAGGGCCGGTGCTGCGGCTTTCCTTTATCCCTTCGGTCGCCCTTTCCTCCTTCGCGGTGGCCCTGGTTCTGGGCCTGCTCAGCGCCGTGTTCCCGGTGGAAGCGGCAGTCCGCATCGACCCCGTTGTCGCGGTAAGGCAGGGCTAGAGTGAAGATCCTCCCCCTTACCCGGCTTGCGGGCAAGTACCTTATCCGTTACCGCCGGCGTTACTTTTTCCTCTTTCTGGCCCTGAGTTTCGGCTTCGGGATAGTGAGCCTGATGACATCGGTGAAGGACGGGATGTATCAGAGCGTCTACAGCTCCGCCCAGGGGCACTACGCCGGCGATATAGTCGCCGTGGGTTACGATAAGAGCCTGGCGGCGGAGGGGCCCTACCTGAGCCGGAAAGACATGGACGCGGTGTTTGAGGCGGCAGAGGCGGCCAGGCTGGATCCGGCCTATTCGGTGGCGCGGACTATTTTCGGGGAACGGGGCGTGCTGTACTACAACGGTACCGCGGTACGGCTTAAGTACGTGATAGGGGCGGACTGGGACAAGGAGGCGGCCTACTTCGGCGGGCTTGAGTACCTTGAGCGCCGGGACAGCTTTGAGGGGGAGGACGCGATCC
>JAIRRU010000042.1 GCA_031255815.1 Treponema sp.
CGGCGGGGCCCTCCGTGGCGGTTCTGGAAAGCCGGGATAGTTCCCTGGAGGCGAAATACGGGGATATCATCCGCCGGCTTCACGAATCCGGGGAGAACCAGCGGGTACTGGAAACGGGCTGGGAAGCCCTGGAGGCGGGACAGGCCGCGGGGGCGGACGGGCGCTTCGGCGTTCTTCCCCTGGCGGATTACCGGACTTTGAGTTTCTTTGTCCGGGGCCCGAAGATTGAGAACAGCCTGGGAACGGCGCCTTCCGGCGGGGGAAAGCTGCGTTTCATCCTGGCCAGGGGTTCCGAATCCCTGGGAAAAGACGGGGAAACCGCCCTGGACGCGGAGATACCCCTCTCGGCCTTCAGGAGCGGGGAATGGTCCAAGGTGGAGCTTCACTACGGCTCCGGCGATTCCCGGGTGGAAGTTGAAGGGAACAGCGTCCCGGATGCGGAACTGCGCTACCGTCCCGGCGTCCAGGGAACCGATGCCGGGGGCGGGAAAAACGGCTCGGAGATCGCGCCGGGCAGGGTTTCTTACGCGGCGATCTTCGTAAGCCCCGATCCGGGAGGCGGGAAAACATCGGGCAGCTTTGCCCTGGATGAAATAATCCTGGAAGATCCCGCCCCTCTTTACCGTTACAACGGGGGGGCCGCCGCCCAGTGGAACCACCCCGGCGAGCTGCTGAACTTCCGGGGAAGGACGGCGCTCTCGGATCTTTCCTTCAACGCCGCGCTGGAAAGCAGCCTGCGGGGGGATCCCTTTACCGGGGGGGAAGCGGGGAATTCGGCCCTGATGGCGGGCAGATCCTCCGGCGGGCTGAGCCTTTTCGGAACCCGGCTGAGGGGGAACCTGGGGCTTTCCCTGGGGAGAAATTCCCCGGCCAGGGGAGGGGAACAGCTAAGGGATTGGAACGCCGGCCACGGCCTTTCCCGATCCTTCGGCCCCTTGAGCTTTCGGGAATCCTTTGCCGATTCCCCGCCGGACAGGGCAATGGATCATAGCCTGGGAATAGAGCTTAGCCTGCCCCTCAGTTCCCGCCTTGAGGGGGAGGCCCTGTACCGGGAGGAGAACCTGGACCGGAAATGGAGCGTTTCGGCGGGCTTCGATCCCCGAAAGATCCCCCAAATTCCGGGGGATCTGATCCCCTCCGTCTCCCTTGGCGGGCAGGCGGCCTGGTCGGAGAGTACCAGAGAACCGGAGGGCTGGCTTTCCAGCTACGGGGAAGCCTGGGGCAAAAGCTGGGGCTACCTGGTTCCGGATCCGGGGGAGGGGGCAAAAAAACGGGATATCCGGGGGAACTTCGGCATACGGGAGGAGGCCGGCCCGGTGGGGGCCGGGCTCGGCCTTGAAGGGCAGTCGCTTTTTTCCCGGCCCGGCGGCAACACCCGGTCGTCCGGAACAGTCCGGCTGGATGTCCCGCTAAGCCTGAGATCCTACCGGATTGTTTTCCGGGGGGAACGGGCTTACCTGCGCGCCCTGCGTTACACGGGCGGCAATGCCTTTGACGATCTGGACAAGGCGAAGGAGAGCCTGGCCGATTCCCTGCCCCTCTGGCGGAGCCCCCCTTTTTACTCCCTCTTTGGGAAAGATCTGGGGGATCTGCTGGACGGAATTGCCGATTCAGCGCCGGGGCATGAGTACAGCTCCTTCCAGGACGGCGCGGGACTCAGCTTCACCCTGCCCGACCGCTTCGATCTGAAATCCCTCGTTGTTCCCCATAGCCTGGGCTTCCGCCTGAACCGGATCCTGGAGCGGAAATTCGACACCCCCTTCGACGTACTCCGCCTGAACTGGGATCTGGACTTTTCCGGGGCCAACCTCTTCGGCGCCCAGGGGGTGCTGCCTCTCTTCCGCTTTTACCGGACTGACGAGTTCTCCCACCGCCTTGAGGGGGCGATCGCCTTCCCCCGGGAGGAGAAAAATTCCTGGCGGATCCGGTCGGCGGCGGAAATGGATTTTTTCGGCTTTGCCGGGGCGGAATTCGGCCTTTCCAACACCTTTACCGCCGGCAGCGGATCCCCCTCCCTCCAGTGGCTGGAAAGCCTGAGCCTGGACTGGATCGTACCCGTCGAAAAGAGCCTTCTCGGTACGGTCTACGATTTCTTTACCCGGGCGCTCAGAACCCAGGGTTCCTGGCTCAGCCTTGCGGGAATTCCGGAGGCGGAGTACGAGCAGTTACGGAAAGAAAGCCTGGAACTGGCCCTGGACTATTCGGGGGAATATCTAAGAACCGCCGTCGGCCTGCGGCATGAATCCATTCTGCGTATTACCGGAAGGCTGAACCTTTCGGTGTTCGCCAAAATCGAGTGTTCCCAGGATTCAAAAACAGAGATACTCTCATTCCTCGGCCTCATCGGAACCAGCCTCAGACTCAGCTTCTAGGGGGGTGTCTTCCCCTTCGCCGTCCGGGGCCTCAGTTTCCTGTTCCTCCGGCGGCGGCTCTCTTACCGCCGCGATAAGGCCCCGTACCCGATCCTGGTTGGCCGCGCTAAGCCGTTCGTCCGCTGCCAGGTTTTCCAGGGCATCGGTATCGGTAAAGCCGCTCGCAATCGCCTCTTCCAGTTCCGTAAGGCCTTCGGGGTTTTCCCCGTCCGCGATAAGCAGCGCCCTGGCAAGGCTGAAACGGATGTCCTGGCGTTTCAGATCCGCGGACTCGGAAAGTTCGCTCAGGCTTGTACGGTACTCCTCTATGGCCCTCGCGTAGAGTTCCTCTTCCTCCAGGATCCGGGCGTATTCGTAACGGACTTTCGTGTCCGTGTTGTTGAGCAGGTATCTGGCGTAAGTATCTATGGCCTCCACCTTAGCCTGGGCCCGCTGGACACGGGCGTAAAGCAGAAGGGCGTCCTTGCTTTCCTCCAGGGCGTAGGGGTTGCTGAGCAGGATCTTCTCCGCCTCCTCGAATTTTTTTACGGCGAAGAGCACCAGGGCGTAGTTGTAGCCGTCGTCCGCGCTTTCCGGAATCAGCTCCAGAACCTGCCGGTAGTACTGCTCGGCCTTGAGAAGCTCCCCGGTCTTGATCCGGGTATACGCGGCAGCCTTAAGGGCCATGGTGTTTTGGGGATCCTTGTCCAGTATCCGGTCGAAAATAGCCGCCGCCTCCCCGTAACGCCCGGTTTCAAAGGCGATTCTTCCCAGGTTGTACTCGCTGGCCACCTTGGTCTTGTCCGCGGCTTTCGCCCGGTTAAGCCAGTATTCCGCCTCCTCAAATTTGCCCAATTCAAAATAAGCCATGCCAATGCTGTAATACTCTTCCGCGGGAGCGCCAAAACTGGCGCAAGAGTCATATAAAAAAAGATACAGGGTAAAGAAGATTGATATTGCCAGGAGGGCCCGCCGGCTTTTTCCTCCGGGGCTGGGAGTTTGCCGCGTTTCGCGCATAAAACCTCCAAAAATCCGCAAGTGCAACAGGCTGCCAGGTTTCAAATTCGCTTTTCCG
This sequence comes from Treponema sp., assembly GCA_031255815.1. Next base: position 3,427 of record JAIRRU010000042.1, read on the forward strand.
CTTCCGCCGGGCTTCATTTACTCTTTGCCGGTACCGGGCCGGGTATCAAGCACCGTGTCCTCAATCTTCCGAAGCTGCGCCCGGTACAGGCGGGCGATATTGTCCCCGTAATCGGCGATAAGCTGGATGATGTTCCGGGGGTAAAGCTCCCCGTCCATGCCGTTGATACGATCCCCCGCGTCCCCCAGGCCCGGCATAATATAGGCCGCTTCGTTCAGCACCGGGTCCATCCAGAGGGTGTACACCTGGCAGTTTTCCAAGGCCCGTACCACCCGGAGCGCCCCCTTAAGGGCGGCGATAACGTTAAAAAACTGTATGGATCTGGGTTTTATCCCCTCCGACAAAAGGTACTTTACCACCGTTACCAGGCTGCCTCCGGTGGCGTTCATCGGGTCGGCGAAGACCAGATCCTTGCCGTCCAGGGCTTCCAGATTGAAGAAGGATCTCTCCAGATCCAGAATGTACTCCATGTCGTGCTCGTGTTTCCGGTCGTCCCGCCTGATCCGGAACATGGCGAAGGGCGTTACGTAGGCGTGGGAAGAGTACTCCTCTATCTCCTTGGACATGATCATCGAGGGGAGCAGGGCTCCCCGCAGCATGACGCACATTACGGTACTCTCGATAAGATCGTCGATGTTGGTGATCTTATGAACCGCGAAATTCTGCACCGGCGCGCTTACCGGGGTTTTCACGATAAGGTAATTCTTGCTGCTCCCGGTTCTGCCGCCGTAGGCAAGCTTGAAGAGCATTTCATAGGCCCGCTGGATGTAATACACGAATTCCTGGTTGCCGGTCCGCACGTCCCGCAGCTTGGCGATAAGCCGGGAAGCTTCCGCGTGGCTTTCGTGGGGGGTCTGGAAGGAATAGACGTGGAGCCCCGGCTCGGTTTTGCAGATCTCCTGCATCAGAACCCCCATTTCGTTGTACAGGGAGATGAGCTTTTCCTCCGCGTCCCGCCGGGCCTTTACCCCGCCGGAATTCAGTTCGGTAAAAGAATCCATAACCTGGCGGTAGATACCGTCCATCCGGGTAAGGTTATCCCGATCCCCCTGGGTAAGGTAACCGTCCAGATCCTGAGCCTTAAGAATCACCTTGTTCATATTAAGATAATATATTATCATATTGCTCAAGATTGCAAAAGAGGGGGATTCTCCATGAGAATTACCACGCGGGGCCGGTACGCCCTCAGGGCTTCCCTGGCCCTGGCGCGGCTAAGCAAAAACGGGGAGCCGGTATCTATCAGCGTGCTGGCGGAGGGGGAGAATATCTCCTGTGTGTTCCTTGAGCAGATATTCTTCAGGCTCAGGAAGGCGGGTATTGTCGCTTCCGTCCGGGGGCCCGGCGGGGGTTTCTTTTTTACCCGGCCCATCGATCAGGTGACGGTCAAGGAGATCCTCGAAGCCGCCGGAGAGGAGATCGATCTGAATATGTGCGACAAAAGTGTAACAAGCTGCGTCCGGATAGACAGCTGCCTAAGCCACCAGGTCTGGCTGGATGTGGTCAACATGGTAAACAGGTATCTTGAGGGTTTAACCCTGGCCGCGATTCTGGAACGGGGCGGTATTTTTGAAGAAAAAAATGAAGCTTCCTGATAAACCCGGCGGGGCTTCGTACCGCAAGCTTGTGGAAGCCCTGAAAAAACGCCGCCGGAGCCTTACCGTAGCCGACGCGGTAGCGGCAACCGCCCTCCCCCTCCCCCTGGTTCAGGAACTCCTGCCCCAGGCGGCGGACGAATATTCGGCCCGGCTGGAAGTTACCGAATCGGGCGAGATCCTCTACTCCTTTCCCCGGACCCTCAGCAGCCGTTACCGGGGTTTTAAGGCCGGCTTTAAACGCTTCCTCGGCGCCCTGGGCGGGGCCGCAAAGACCGGGGCGGTCTGGCTTTTCAAGGTATGGATCATGGTGATGCTGGTGGGCTACTTTGTCCTGTTTATGCTCATCGCCCTGGCCGCCCTTATGCTCTCCGTGGCGGGAAGTTCCTCCTCCGGCTCGGACAGCCGTTCCCGGAACAGCGGCGGCGGTTTTTACCTGGCATCGGGCCTCTTCGATCTCATCATCCGGATATGGTTCTACTCGGAACTGACCAGATCCCTGGACAGGGCTTATTCCGGGAATTACGGCAGGACGAGGGAAGCGCGGCCCAAGGGGCGGCCCCTCCACCACGCGATCTTTTCCTTTGTCTTCGGCGAGCCGGATCCCAACCGGGAAGCGGAAAACACGGAGAAAAAGACCCTTATCGCCTGGCTGCAGCAGAATTCCGCCCTTATCTCCCTCCCCGAGTACATGGCCCTTACGGGGAAACCCCTTCCGGAGGCTGAAGAGGGGATACTGGCGGCCTGTTCAGAATTCGGCGGCATGCCCGAAGTTACCGGGGACGGTACCATCGTGTACCGTTTCGACAGGCTCCTCCTCCGATCCGACAGGGCCGACCGCAGTTTCGGCAACGCCTCCGCCCCCTTAAAACGGCTTAAGCAATTTTCCGCCAATAAAAAGGGCGTGAACCAGTGGTTCGCCCTGATCAACACGGTAAACCTGCTTTTCGGCGCTTATTTTTCCTACCATTCCCTGGTTACCGGGCCTATAAGCGTCCCGATATCCAGAGGGGCGCCCCTGATCTACGGGATTACCTACAACTTCGCTTCCCGCTTCAGCGTCGATCCCCTGTCCCTGATCACCGCGGCCCTGGGCCTTGTCCCCCTGGCCTTTTCCCTCCTCTTCTGGCTCATCCCCGCCCTCCGCTACTTCCGGGAAAAACGGGAAAACCAGGGCCTCAAGCTGGAGAACCTCCGGAAAATCGGCTTTCAGCGCATCTGGTCTAAGCCGCGGGGCCTGGACGCCGGAGAGATCCAGGGGCCTTCCCCGGAAGCCAGCCCGGAAAACCTTCCCGCCGCCCGGGAGCGGATCATCAAGGACATGGCCGCCTATTCCGTGCCGGAGCTGGAAGCGGAGCCCTCGGGCAAACTTATCTACAACTTTGCCGGACTGGAGCGGGAAAAAGAAGATACCGCCCGCTACCGGGCGGGGATCAAACCCGCGGATTCGGAACTGGGAAAAACCGTCTTCGACAGCGGCAGTTAAGGCGCCGCCTTGGTTGCAA
>JAIRRU010000052.1 GCA_031255815.1 Treponema sp.
CCCTTTATCCCTATTAGCCTAAGCAAGGTACCGGCTTTACCGGGCTGCTAAAAAATTGAGCCGCGAACGGCACGAACCTTAGCTGAAAACTTCCCCAGGCACCAGAAATCTTGGCAAAAAGCCAGGGCTATCGGAGTAAAAGTTCGTGGTGTTCGTGTGGTTAGCGGCTATCCCTCTATCCGCGCTTTTAGCCCAAGCAAGGTACCAGCTTACCGGGCGCTTCGCAACGCGAAGCGGGGTTCCCCCGGAGCCTTGGGAAAGCCGCCCTTAAACACTGAATTTACCGGAACAGCGGAACCTTGTCAATATGAAAATGGGTTTCATATTCAATAATTTTGCCCAAAGCCCCCGCGGGGGTTCCCGGATCAGGCCCCCCGTAAAAGCCGCAAGCAAAGGCTTACAGCGCTTCCGCGCAGTGCCTAAGCCATTCTCCGGCGATAATGCCGTGCCCCTGGGGCTTGGGATGAACCCCGTCGGCGGACATGTCCGCGTCCTTTATGCCCCGTACCGCGTAAGAGGCAAGGATGCCGTCCAGGGGGATGAACACGTCGGCAAATTCCCTTGCCAGATTTCTTACCGCCTGGATCTTGGGGTCCAGATCCTCCCGCCAAACCCGCTTCGCGGGATCCGAGTCCAGAAGGAAGGGCTCCATAATAACGATGGAAGCGGCGGGCAGATCCCGCTTCAGGTTTTCAAGAAGGCGGCGGTAATTCTGTTCGAATTTTTCAGTTGGCGTAGGGTTGTTGCGGTCGTAACGCCGCCAGGTGTCGTTTATCCCGATAAGGATAGAAACCAGATCGGGCTTTAAGGCGGCGAAGTCGTCCTGGTACCGATCCAGCAGATCCCCCGTCCGGTTCCCCGAAACCCCCCGGTTTATGAAGCGTATTCCCGATTCGGGAAACAGGATCTCCCAGAGCCCGGCAACCCGCGCCGGGTAGCCTTCCCCCAGGCTGTTTCCGTCTTCCCGCGCCCGGTGACAATCGGTAACCGAATCTCCCTGAAAGAGAATGGTTGTACCTTTGGCAAAGATCTTCCTCATGGCAATTACCTCCGTAGTTTGCTCAATCCGGGCCCGCCGTACTGCGAACGCGCTGCGGGCCCGGGCCATAGCCCCGCGGCTTCCTTAAAAAATTCGCGGCGAAGGCTTTCATCCCCAAGTACCCGCCTGCGCGAGGAAGCTTCAGGATGGGGCATGCCGATTATACCACCTTTCAATTTGCCAAGATACCGTATTCCGTCGGGGCAGGCGCCGGGCTTCGCGCCTGATTACGAGAGGGGGGAATCCCGGCAGTTTCGGAAAGCCCTTGGGTAAAGCTTGAAAACCTGGTATCCTGTTGTAAAGGGGGCTGAAACGATGGTTCATTCATTTCTGATGATAGGCCAGTCGAACATGGCGGGGCGGGGTTCGATCGGCGAAGCGCCCCCTATTGAAAACGAAAACCTCTTTATGCTGCGGAACGGCCGCTGGTACCCGCTCAGCGAGCCGGTTAATTACGACCGCCCCTTTGCGGGGGTTTCCCTGGCGGTAAGTTTCGCCGACGAGTACCAGAAAAAGTTCGGCGGCCAGGCGGGGCTTATCCCCTGCGCCGACGGCGGCTCTTCCCTTGAGGACTGGCGGGAGGGGGGCCAGCTTTACACCCATGCGGTGTACCAGTGCAGGCTGGCGAAAAACATCAGCGAGGTAAGAGGGATCCTCTGGCACCAGGGCGAGGCCGACAGCGGCAGTGAAGAAAAGGCCCTTTCCTACGGCGAGCGCTTTATCAGAATTATTAAGCCCCTGTTGAAAGACTGCGGCATTGAAAACGCGCCGCTTATACTGGGCGAGCTGGGTTACTATTTGAAAGACAATCCGAAAAACGCGGAGCCTTTCTTCCGCCTGGTGAACAGGGAGCTTGCGAGGCTTGCGGCGGAAAACGGGAATACGGCCCTGGCGAGCGCCGAAGGGCTGGTCTCAAAAGGCGACTATCTCCATTTTGATTCCCCATCCCTCCGGGAATTCGGCAGGCGTTACTTTCAGAAGTTCCTTAGCCTTTCCTCATCAAAGTTACCTTAACGGTTCCCGACGAGTGCCGCCCCTCCAGGGCCACATCGATAATCAGTTCCAGTTTGGCTCCCGGATACTCCCCGGCGCGGAAGGTGAATTCCGCCTCGGCCTTTGAGCCTACCAGGTTGTTCAGGGGCAGGAGGACGCTCCGGCCGCCGCTTATTTCCACTTCCGGCGGGGCGTAGAGGCTTACCCGGGCCCACTGCTGCTGGTACATGGCGAAGGAATTTATTACCGTTACCTTTACGCTCCGTTCTTCACCGGCCTCAAAAAACACCGAACCCTTGCAGTCCGCCGTAACGCTGAAAGCCGGGTACTGGCGGCGTATGCAGAAGGGGGACAAGCGGCTTAGATCGCTTACCGATGGTTCATTGCTTTTGCCGCCGCCGTTGATAAACGGAAGATAATCGTCTGCGGCATCGCAGTAAAGCTGTTCCCCCTCCAGGCATTTTATCTCCATGCCCCCCTCCGCCAGGATATTGCAGAGATCCTGCCCCAGAAAGCCGGGCGTTGTCCGGATAATCCGTTCCGTAAGCTCGGTTACGGTTCCGGGAACCCAGACGCCCCGGCTGGTCCGGTCGATGCAGAGGGTCGCTATTTTGTCGTTCAGGGGCGCCGTCCATTTTTCAGGCAGTTTGGAAGCCCCCGAAATTATTCCCATAAGGGCGCCCAGGGTGGCGCAGCTGCAGTCCGTGTCTTCCCCGCAGGCGTTGGTCAGGCAGAGGGCCTTGCCGAAGTCCCCCTCCCCGTAGAGCCAGCCCGCGATGGCGAAGCCCACGTTTTCCGGGGCGTCGAAGCCCGGCGCTCCGGTTGCCATGCCCTCGTTCCCCTCCGTAACGACATCCTTCAGCCGGATCCCCTGGATACCGAAAGTTCCCGGCGCTTCGTTATGGATCCGCTTCCGCGCCTCCTTGATGTCAATCCCCGCCCGGAAACATTCCGCCGCTTTTTTGACGCAGCGGGCCAGGGCGCTTCCCTCGGGGATATAGGAGAGGCCGATATCGATAAGCTTGAAGGGATCGCTTTCCGCAAACGCGGCGCTCTGCAGAGCGGCGCAGAAAATCTCCCCGAACACCCCTTCGCCCTGATGATCCACAATGGCGTCCTCGTAGGCGTAACGGCTGGCAAGCTGCGGCAGCCCCGGGGCCAGGCATGCCCATATCTCCGAACGGATAAAACAACCGCAGCTATCCTTGTAGGTATTGTCCACAAAGCCGCTCATGGGCGGTTCCAGGCCGGCCCGGAGGTTCGCCTTGCCCGTGCCGTACTCCACCCAGTTGGGAATAACAAAGGAAAGCCAGTAATCCCCCAGAATGGACGCGTTTACGTTTCTGCCGTAGCGCTCCACCGCGGCGAGCCACACGATCTGCAGATCCAGATCGTCGTTGGGGGGCGGCCCTTTGGAAAGATCCTGGGTATAGAAATCCGCCTGATTCCACTGGCGTCTGCCCTCAAAAGGCGCTCCCAGCACCCCGCCGATGTTCTTCCCCGCCCAGCATCCGGCAACCTTGTCCTTGTAGTTCGCAAAATCCAAGCGCATAATTCCTCCTCGCGCCCTGTCAGCCTTGTTCGGAAACCTCAGTTTCTGAACAACAGCCGCTTAAAGATGGCAAAATGTGGAACATTTTGCGGGACCCGTTCGGGAACCAGCCGGGTTCCCGAACAAGCCTATTTTACATTCAGAGCGGATATTTAGCCAGACTTTTTTTCATGATTTTCGCCCCCCGGGAGCCGCCCCTCTCGAGAACCGGCACAGGGCCCTCAAGGCATCCGGACAGGAAGCGGAAGAGCCGGAAGCCGGGCTTTGTCCCGGAGCCGGGGAGCGCGGATATTTTCTATTCTGAATTGGAGGCTGCGTAAAGGCAATTTTCTCCAGGGGTAAGAAGCCGTTCCAAAAATTGAAGTTTTGGAACAAGCTCAAATACCTATTGCAAAAATGTAAAATACATTAGACTTGTTCAAGAATCCGGTTGGTTTTTAAACAACTCTACGAGAATATAACAGAAACCCGGGAAAAACATGATAAGATTGGAGGCCGTTATGTGTTTCAAATCCGCAGTTTTATTTGTCTTATTATTGAGCTTG
>JAIRRU010000127.1 GCA_031255815.1 Treponema sp.
GCCGGAATATAAGTATAGAATCCCCGCAGCCCGCTTCTTACACTCAAGACAAACAGGCCCCAAAAACCCGGGTAGAGTTTTTGGCGCGCTCTCACCTTGTAAAAAAACGAAGGGCCGATCATGGACTATGGACAATTTATCGAATGGAACGATCGCTATTCAGTGGGTATCGAACTGATAGACGAACAACACCGGGAATTATTCAGTCAGATGAACAATCTCTATTTAAGCTGCCAGAAAGAAGGGGAGGAGGCCCGCGTTCTGTTCAGCGCGAATATCCGTCTCCTGCTGCGTTACATAAGCTACCATTTTTCTTCGGAAGAAAAGATGCTGAAAAACATCAAGTACCCCGATCTTGCCGTGCATAGCCAGCAGCACTCCGCCCTGACAAAGATTATAGCCGAAAGGATTGAACAGTTTGACCGGGGAGACCCCGCCCCTCTTTCCGGGGGCAAAGGGCTGGATTTTATTAAGTACCTTAGAGATATACTTATTAGTCATGTAGCTATTCTGGACAGAAAGTATGCCAGCTACATCCATTTTGTTAACCGCCGGGTAAGAACGTATATTAAAGATCCCGTGTTTCCCACGAAACTGCTCGGCTAAGGGGCTGATTGGGCTGAAAGTAACGGCACATAAATTACGCTTGTTCCAAAACCCGGTTGCTTTTGGAACAGCCTCACTTGAACGCCCTTTCCGCTTTGTATTATCATGGTTTATCCATGCTATACGGAGCGCCCCTATGCTTGCTGTGCCGTTTAAAAGTATCTCTTTCCACGACAAGGAACCGATCCGCATATGCCTTCGAGACCGGGCTTTTAGCGTCCCGGTTCGTTCTTTCGGGGAGGGCGCGGGGGCCTTCGGGGCGGCCGTCAGGGGGATTGAAAACAAAGGCCGGGGATTTTCACCGCTCGGGATCCTTGCGGGCTTCACGGTAGAATCGCGGGATTAGTGATGGTACGTTTGATTTACAACGCCCGGATCTACCGGGGAAGGGGCTCGTTCTGCCAGGCCCTCCGTATCGAGGGGGGGAAGATCCGCGCCGCCGGCGGTTCGGCGGAGCTGCTGGAGGAAGCCCCGGCGGGGGCGGAGCGGATCGACGCGGCGGGCGCCCTGGTGCTGCCGGGCTTCCACGACAGCCATCTCCACCTGCAGATGGAAGGCCGCCGGGCAGGGATGATCGACTGCCGCGGGGCGGATTCCCTGGAAGAACTGATCCGCCGGGGCCGGGAGCTTATCGCCCGGCTTAAACCGGCTCCGGGCGCTTACATACAGGGCGCCGGGCTGAACCCCGATCTCTTTTCCGGCGAAAAAAGAGATCCTCTGCGCGGGGATCTGGACAGAATCTCTGCCGAACACCCTCTGATCATAAGCCGCCACTGCGGGCATATACTCTACTGCAACTCCCTGGCCCTAAAGGCGGCCGGGCTGGGCGGTTCCGCCCCGGAACTGGAAGGGGGCCTTGTCGAGAAGGACGGGGAGGGCCGGCCCACAGGGGTGCTGCGGGAGAACGCCGGCGCCCTTGCCCTTAAACCTGTCCCGCCGCTTAGCGGGAAGGAATTGAAGGAAAACCTCCGGCGGGCCATGGAAAAGGCCCTCTCCCTGGGGATAACCGCCGCGGGGAGCAACGATTCCCAGACCCCGGCGGAGTTTGACCGAATCGTAGAAGCTTACCGGGACATCTGCCGGGAAGGCGGGGGGGAAGGATTCCCCCGGGTTAGCCTGCAGTGCGGCGTTTCCGGCGATCAGGGCAATATGGAGGCCCTCTGGGAAAGGGGGGCGCTTACCGGCAGGGTTCTTTGGGAGATACCTGGCCGGGGGGTTTTTCTCAAAGCAGGGCCCCTCAAGCTCTTTCTGGACGGAACCCTGGGGGGGCAGACCGCCTGGATGAAGGCGCCTTACCGGGACAAACCGGAAACTTGCGGTTTCCCCGTGCTGGAGGAGGGTTTTTTCCGCGCCCTTATCCGCCGGGCCGCTTCCCGGGGGATGCAGGTAGTCATCCATACCATCGGGAACGCCGCCATGGAGGCCGCCGTCTCCGCCCTGGAACAGGTCAGTTCCCCGGGCCGTAACCCCCTGCGCCACGGAATTGTCCACTGCCAGATCACCGAAAAACCCCAGCTGGAGCGCATGGCCCGGAACCGGCTTCTCGCCCTGGTTCAGCCCGTATTCCTGGCCGATGATATGGGCATACTGGAAAGCCGGGTGGGGCCGGAGCTGGCCGCCAGTTCCTACGCCTGGAAAACCATGGAAGATTTGGGGGTTCCCGTGTCTTACGGCACCGACGCCCCGATAAGCGATCTTAACCCCTTTTTAGGCCTCAGCTGGGCGGTTACCCGCCAGGATTCGGAGCGGAACTTCCCCCCGGAAGGCTTTTACCCCGCCGAACGGGTGGATCTGGCCAGGGCTGTGGACGCCTACACCGCGGGTTCAGCCTGGGCGAATTTTGACGAATCCCTCCAGGGCCGCCTTGCCCCGGGTTACTGGGCGGATCTTGCCTTTATCGACCGGGATATCTTCTCCCTGCCCGCGGAGGAGATCCGCCGCGCCCGGGTGATCCGCACCATGATTGCCGGGGAGACGGTTTGGGAAGGGATAAACGGCCTGTTCCATGAGCCCCCGGCTTGAAACAGGCTCAGGTATTGAACCTCCGTCCGCAGCCGCTTCGGAAGGACGCTATATCCAGGAACCCGCCCGCGACAGGCTGCCGCGACAGGCTTGCTAACCGGAAGGCGCGGCCCATACTCCGGAGCCTGTTTCCGGGTTCTTCATTCTTTAAGGGCAATCTCCACCACCGTATCCGCCGGGCAGGGCAGGGGGTAGTTGTCGTAACTGCCCTCGTTAAGGAAGAAGAAGGCGTGTTCCCGGTATTCGCTCAGATTCCAGTAATCGCCAATCTTGATCTCCGATCCGTCGGCAAGGCGCCTGAGCTTTTTTATCTTCCCCGCCATATGGGGAAGGCAGAGCCCCCCCGCCTGGCTTTCAAGGATATGGGCATAGAGAGTGTCCCCCCGGCGGGTGAAGCGTCCCCACTCGGGTTTGTCGAGCCCCGCGGCCCCGCAGCCGTAGACGCTTTCCCCGTTCTCGTCCATCCAGCGGCCCACTTCTTCCAGAATATCCGCCGAGGCCTTGGGTATCCGCCCCTTGGCGTCCGGCCCCACGTTGAGTAGCAGGTTCCCGTTCTTGGAAACACATTCCACCAGCATACGGATCACCATTTCCGGCGATTTCCAGTGCCGATCCCCGGCGCAGTAACCCCAGTGGTTGTTCAGGGTAAGGCAGGCCTCCCAGGGAACCGGGTCTCCCAACTCGTTGACCACGCCCCGGGGAGGGATCATCTGTTCCGGGCAGGCAAAGTCCCCCGCGTAGTCGCTGGGATGAGCGGTAAGGATAGTGCCGGAACTCTCCCCCGAGCCTTCGAGCCGGTTGTCGATGATAAGGTGGGGCTGGAGGGAACGAACCATTTCGACCAGTTCGGGGGCCTTCCATTTTTCCCCCGCCATATCCCCGTAGGAAAAATCGAACCACATAATGTCCAGATGCCCGTACCCGGTAAGAAGTTCCCGGATCTGGCCGTGCATAAATTCCAGGTAGCGGTCGAAATTCCTCCCCTCGTTTCCGCAGGCCCCGTTCTTCCGCATGGGGTGATGCCGATCGCCGTAATGGGGGAAATCGGGGTGCCGCCAGTCGATGATGGAAAAGTAAAGCCCGACCCGGATCCCCTCCGCCCGGAAGGCCTCCAGGTATTCCCTTACCAGATCCCGTCCGGCGGGGGTGTTGGGGGCCTTAAAATCGGTGAGCGCGGTATCCCAGAGGCAGAACCCGTCGTGGTGTTTGGCGGTAAGCACCGCGTACTTCATCCCCGCCTTTTTCGCCAGTCTGGCCCACTCTTTCGGATCGTATTCCCGGGCGCTAAATTCGTTGAAGTAGCGCAGATAGTCCTCATGGGGCATTTCCTCGCGGCTGCGAACCCATTCGCCCCGGGCGGGGATGGAATATATGCCCCAGTGAATAAACATGCCGAACCGGGCCTCGCTGAACCAGCGGGTGCGTTCGGCCCGCTCCCTAATATTCTTGTTTTCCATAGTTTTCCTCCTGAAAAATAGTACTTTATATCGAGTCTGTCCATAATGTAGACACATTATGGACAGGCTTCCTTGAAAAACGCATTTTCGCAGCCTTTAGGCGAGAAAATGCAAGGTCTGTCCGCAAAGTAACCGACTTTGCGGACAGACACTAAATAGAGCCTTAAAAGAGCACAGGAGAAGGGTATGTTGAATCAGAGGGATCGGGAAGGATACGCAAAATTACTGGCGGACTGGGTTAAATACTCCCAGGAATTCGTATATCCCGTGGCGGGAGGGGAAGGGCTGTGGCATTACGGGCCGGGAAGCCATGGTCACTGGGGCGTCCACACCAACCAGAAGGCCTTTTCCGCCTTCGCCGTTGCCGCCGCGGATCCTTCGATCCGGTGGGAAAATTGGGGGCTTAGCCGGGAA
>JAIRRU010000153.1 GCA_031255815.1 Treponema sp.
TTAAAAATGGCAAAATGCGGGGTATTTTGCGGGACGTGTCCGGGAACCAACCGGGTTCTTGAACAGGTCTATTAACCTGGAAAGAGGTGCGGATGACGAAAGCTGTCGTGAAATATTTGAGGGGGGGGGGGGGGGGGATGCGTAACACCCGGATCCTCAAAAACCGCCTTATCAAAACCTTCATCGAACAGCGTTCCCTTTGGGTCATCGCCCTTCCGGGAATTGTCTGGTACGCTATATTCGCCTACGGCCCCATGGGCGGGCTTCTCATGGCCTTCGAGAACTACTCCCCCGTGCGGGGTTTATTCGGAGGGCCCTGGGTAGGTTTTAAATGGTTCATTCAGTTTTTCCAGTCCCAATTCGCGTGGCGGCTTATACGGAACACCCTCCTCATTAGTATTTGTAGTATCATTTTCAGTTTTCCCGTACCCATAATTCTGGCAATCATGCTGAACGAAATACGGTTCCCCGGGTATAAACGCTTTGCGCAGACGGTAAGTTATTTGCCTCATTTTATTTCCACCGTAATAGTGGTAGGAATGATGGCTAATTTTCTTGCCCCGGACGGCCTTATCAACAACTTTATTTCAATGCTGGGCGGCCAGCGCAGGCAGTTTATGGCCCTGCCCCAGTGGTTCAGATTCCTTTATATAAGTTCCGGTATCTGGCAGAACGCCGGTTGGAATTCCATTATCTACCTGGCGGCCATCGCGGGGATCAATGCGGAACTCTACGAAGCCGCCACGGTAGACGGGGCCAGCCGTTTCCGCCAGATCTTCTGCGTTACCCTTCCCTGTATACTTCCGACCATAGTAATTCTTCTCATCATGTCGGTAGGCAACCTCTTGAGCGTGGGTTATGAAAAGATAATCCTTATGTACAATACGGCAACCTATGAAACGGCGGATGTAATTAACACCTATGTGTACCGCCGGGGCATAGGGGGAGGGGAATTCAGTTTCGGCGCGGCGGTGGGCATGCTTCAGTCGGTAGTTAACATGATAGTGATTGTTTCCGCCAACACTATCAGCCGGAAGATAAGCGAAACCAGTCTCTGGTAACGAAAAGAAGGGGATTATGGCCAAGGGCATTTGGGGAAGAAAAACGCCGGAGGATATTGTCTTTGCGGCAGCTACAAATATTTTTGTTCTTTTTGTTGTTTTCGTTACCCTTTATCCTTTTATCTTTATCGCGAGCGCGTCGATCAGCAATGCCAGCGCCGTAACAAGAATGGAGGTCTGGCTCCTGCCCAAGGGGATCAATTTTGGCGCTTACCGGCGGGTATTCAGGGAAACCCAATTATGGATCAGCTACCGGAATACCATCTGGTATGTGGCCGTGGGAACCACGGTAAACCTTATCATGACCACCCTTTTGGCCTACCCCCTTTCCCGCCGCAGGTTTCAGGGGCGCCGCTTCCTGATGATAGCCATTACCTTCACTATGTTTTTTTCAGGGGGCATGATACCCAGCTTCATTTTGGTCCGTTCCCTGGGCCTGATAAACACCCGCTGGGCCCTGGTGATACCCTCGGCCATAAGCACCTACAACCTGATTGTTACCCGGACTTTTTTCGAGAACATTCCCGAATCCCTTCACGAAATGGCCACCATCGACGGCGCGGGGGAATTCAGGATCTTCGTCCGGATATTCCTTCCCCTGTCCCTGCCCATCCTGGGAACCCTGGTGCTGTTTTACGCGGTAGGCCACTGGAATACCTACTTCAACGCCATGCTGTACCTAAGCCGGGATGCCCTCTACCCCCTGCAGATCTTTCTCCGGAAGATCCTGCTCCAGTACGAGGCCAACGACCTGGTGCTGGACATTCAGTTGGATAGGAACGACATCAGCCAGACCATCCGTTACGCGACCATCATGATCTCCACGCTCCCGATCATCTGCGTTTACCCCTTCCTTCAAAAATACTTCGTAAAGGGCGTTATGATCGGCGCGATAAAGGGGTAAACATAATCCGCTTGCACCGGGCTGTGTTTTAAATAGGGCCTGCCCGTAATGCGGCGCATTACGGGCAAACTGCCTTAAAAATATTTTTTGGAGGAATTGAGGATGAAAAGACATGCAGTATCCTGGTTTTTGCTGGCGGCCCTGATAGTGCCGGCCATTTTGGTTTCGGGATGCAAGAGACAGGAGGCGTCCGCGCCGGCGGCTTCCGTTTCATCATCGGCTTCGGTTAACGGCCTTCCCATCGTGGACAGGCCTATTACCCTGAGGGCTCTCTCGGAAACCCGTTCCGACAGGACCATGAGTAACAATATCAGAACCATTGCGGAACTTGAAAAACGCACAAACATCCACCTGGAATGGGAATCCCTTCCCGTTGCCGCGGCGGACCGCAACGCGAAGTTTAACGCCGTTATCGCTTCGGGGGATGTTCCCGATCTTGTCGGTCCGGCTATGGGCGCCGATGTAATCAATCGGTACGGAATGCAGGGGGTCTTTTTGGCGTTTAACGATCTTATCAAAGAACATGCCCCCAATATGACGGCTGTTTTCAACAACCCCCTCCAGGGCGACGAGATCCCTTACAGTATCAATGTCTGGGGCGAAATTACCGCGAAGGACGGCAATATATACAATATCCCCGTTGTGTCCGCGTCCAACGCCATAGGCCCGGTTTGGGTTATCCGGACCGACTGGCTGGAGAAATTGGGGCTTTCGATGCCAGGCACCGCGGATGAGCTTTACACGGTTCTTAAGGCTTTTAAAGAGCGGGATCCCAACGGAAACGGCCAGGCCGACGAGATTCCCCTGGGCGCGGGCGCGGGGGGTAAAACCGCCACGATTGCCCCCCTGGTAAACGCCTTCGACGCCCACATGAATCTCTACGTGGACCCGGCGGATAATACGATAAAATACGGCCCCGTAGAACCGGCCTACCGGACGGCGCTTGAATACCTCAGCAAACTCTATGCCGAGGGGCTTATCGAGCAGGATTACCTTACCGCCACAAGAGACCAGTGGCTCGCCCGGGCCGGCGGCAACCAGATGGGCTTGCAATTCGTGTGGCCCGGAAGCGGCCTGGGCGCTTCGAATACGGAGCTGCAGAAGATTGACCTCTCCTACCACTTTGAGCCCATGCCGCCCCTTAAAAGCCCCAGCGGGAAACAGTACAAGGATACAAACAGCGCGGGGGCTGCGGTGCTGTACCGCACCAGTGCCGGCGCGAAAACAAAGTATCCGGTGGAAATCACCAAGTACCTGGACTATCTCTTTAGCCCCGAGGGGGAACTCCTCGGAAGCTGGGGCATCGAAGGGGAAACCTACACCATGGTGAACGGCAAACCCCAGTTTAACGACTTTATTATGAGAAACCCCGAAGGCAAGGATCCCGAGACCGCCCAGGTTCACTTCGGCGTCCGCTGGAGCCTTCTGCCCTACCAGAACCCCTGGGCGCCCAACTTCCAGTCCATGGAGGCCACCGCCCCCTGGACGGCCCAGGCCTGGAGAATCTACCAAAAGCCGGGCCTGGTGGAAGCGCCCATGCCGACCCTCGGCCTGACCGAAGACGAGCTTTCCCGGCGCCTTTCCATAATTGCCGAAATCGACACCTACAAGGATCCAATGATCGACAAATTCATCATGGGCCAGGAACCTCTTTCAAAATTTGACGAATTCGTGGTAAACATCAGAAGGGCTGGTTTGGACGAACTCCTTGAGACGCTCAACAAAGCTTACGATATTTACAAGGCGAATTCATAAAGGACGGTATGGAAACTTTTCGAAAAGACTTGCTCATCATAAAAAGGTTCCCCACGAGGGAACAGCTGGGCGAAGCGGCGGCGGCCGGCGTTTCCGCGGCAATTAAAAAGCTTCTGGAAACGAAGGAAAACATCCGTATGATTTTTGCCGCCGCCCCCTCGCAGAACGAGTTTCTTGCGGCGCTGTCCGGCGACCGGAGCGTCGATTTCGGCCGTATTACCGCCTTCCACATGGATGAATATGTCGGGCTCCCCGCCGAGGCCCCCCAGGGCTTCGGCAATTTCCTGAGGGATCGCCTTTTTTCCAAATGCCCCTTCAAGGAAGTCCACTATCTTAACGGCCTTGCGGCGGATATTGAAGAGGAATGCCGCCGCTACGCGGAACTGCTGAACAGGGAGCCGGTTGACCTTGTCTGTATGGGCATTGGGGAGAACGCCCATATTGCCTTTAACGATCCGGGGGTGGCGGATTTCCGGGATCCGAAAACCGTCAAGCCCGTCCCGCTGGATCTTGTCTGCCGCCGGCAGCAGGTGAACGACGGCTGTTTTGCCAGGCTTGAGGAGGTGCCCGCCCGCGCCCTTACCCTGACGGTGCCCGCCCTCTTTAAGGGCGGGCGGATCTTCTGCATGGTACCGGCCAAAAGCAAGGCGGATGCGGTTTATTACTCCCTGGATCGGGACATCGGCGAAAAATACCCCGCGTCAATTTTGCGAAACCATGCCAGCGCGGTGATGTACCTCGACAGCGATTCGGGAGCCAGGCTGGCGGAACTGCGGGGGTTAAAGACGGAGGTATCGGATGAAACAGCTTAACATCGCCCTCATCGGGCAGGGGCGCAGCGGCCGGGATATACACGGCAAGTACATCCTCTCCGCTCCCGAAAGGTACCGGGTCGCCTATGTGGCGGATCTTATTCCCGAAAGGCGCCAAAAGGCGGAGAAGGAATACGCCTGCCCCGCCTTTGCGGATTACCGCGAACTCTTTGGCAGGAACGATATTGATTTTGTGGTGAACGCGAGTTTCAGCCACCAGCATCTGCCCCTCAGCCTGGATCTTCTGGATCACGGTTTCAACGTGCTCTGCGAAAAACCCTTCGCGCATACCGCGGCCCAGGCAGACCAGCTTATCGCCCGGCAGAAAAAGACCGGCAAAATGCTTGCCGTCTTCCAGCAGTCCCGCTTTGCCCCCTATTTTGAACAGGTAAAAAAGGTTATCGCCTCCGGGGTGCTGGGAAGGATCGTGCAGATCGGCATACAGTTCAACGGTTACGCCCGGCGCTGGGACTGGCAGACCCTGCAGGAATACGGCGGAGGCAGCCTTTACAATACCGGCCCCCACCCGGTGGATCAGGCCCTGGATCTCCTGGATTACCGCCAGGGGAATCCCGCTGTTTTCTGCAAAATGGAACGGGTCAATACCTGGGGCGACGCGGAGGACTACGTAAAACTCATCCTCTCCGCGCCGGAACGGCCCCTTATTGATGTGGAAATTTCTTCCTGCGACGCCTATCCCTCTTTCACCTACAATGTCCAGGGTTCCTCAGGCGGCCTTAAGGGGGATATGAAGGAACTCAAGTGGCGCTGGTTCGCGCCTTCCGAATCGAGCCGGCAGGAACTTATCCGGGAACCCCTGCACGACGGGGACTGGAATCCCCTCTACTGCCGGGAAACCCTGCCCTGGCGGGAGGATTCCTGGAAAGGCAGCGATACGGCGGTTTTCAACGAGGCGGTGGCGAAACTCTACGCCGGCGTTTACGATCACCTGGTTAACGGGAAACCGCTGGTTCCCAGCCTCGAACAGGTTCGTCAGCAGATCTGGGTTATGGAAGAAGCCCATCGGCAGAACCCGCTGCCCCGGATAGGGTAAGGAGGAAATATGTATCGGATTGGCATTATCGGAACGGAAAACAGCCACGCCCTGGCCTTTTCCCGGATCATAAATCTGCCCGATCCCGAAACGGGCAAACTCCGCTATCCCGACGTCCGGGTAGCCGGGGTTTACGGCCCTGATGAGGATTCAGCAAAACGCATCATGGACGAAGCGGGGGTCGATTTTATCGCCCGGGATCCGGAGGAATTCCACGGCAAGGTTGAGGCCATGTGCGTTACCTGCCGCAAGGGCTCCCTTCATTACCGCTACGCCCTTCCGTTTGTGGAGAAGGGCATGCCCGTCTTTGTGGATAAACCCTTTACCTCCGATGTGGCCGAGGGGGAGCGCCTTATCGGGGCGGCGAAAAAATCGGGCGCCAAACTCTGCGGGGGCTCCAGCGCCAGGCTGGTCATGGATGTCGTCATGCTCAAGAACATCGTCCGGCGGCTTAGCGCCCGGGGCGAGTTTATCAGCGCCAGCCTGAACTACGCCGCGGATCCGGCCAGCGAATACGACGGGTTCTATTTCTACTCCCCCCATTTAACGGAAATCGCGCTGGAGATATTCGGCAACGGGGTAAAGAGCATCCTGACAACGGAAAAAAACGGCAGCCGCATTTCTATCTGGCGTTACCCGGGCTTCGATATCACCCTGAACTATACCAAGGACACTCACGAATCGGGGGCTCTTATTTTCGCGAAAAACTGCAACATCTTCCGGGAGATCGATGTGGGCCACCATGTGGATATTTCCCTCGCCTACGCGCTGGAAGTAGAGCATCTGGTTCGCATGATCCGTACCGGGGAAATGCCCTCCTCCTACGAGGATCTGCTTCTGCCGGTAAAGATGATAAGCGCGGTGGAAGAATCCGTAAAAACCGGCAGGGAAGTGTTTCTTGCCTAGCAGCTTGTTCAGGCTAAAAGTACGGATAAAGGAATAGCCGCTAACCGCACGGACACCACGAACTTTTACGCCGATAGCCGTGATTTTTTGCCAGGCACGAGGATTGGGGGAAGCGATGACAAGCAAGGAAATTATTTACCGGATCATCAATCATGATCTGCCTCCCCGGGTGGGTTTTGATTTCAAGGGGGATTACCCTTCCGATTTTCTCCACGCCTCCGCCGCCGGGCTGAGCCGGCCGGAGGGGAACCGCCTGGAAGCGTGGGGCCGGGATCCCTCCCTGGTAAGCCGGGTTCCCGGTTTTTCGGGGGAACTTAAAATGACCCCCATGGGAAACATCTTTGGGCGTCTTAACCGGAAAACCCAGGGGGAATGTGTAAAAGGGGCCTTGCAGGACGGTTGGGAACTCCTGGAAGATCTGGTTTTCCCCTGCATTGACGAGGAAAAAGACCGGCAGTTTGAAAACGCCGCTTACGGCCAAAGCGACCGCTTCGTTCTGGGGGGCATGCCCTTCGCCATTTGGGCTTCCCTCCGGGATATGCGGCATATAGACCAGGCCCTTATGGATACCATCCTGGAACCGGATTATGTCAAAGCTTTTTTGGACAGGATCCTGGATCTGGCCGTCAAAGTTGCGGATCGGGCCCGCAAGAACGGCATTGAAGGGCTTATCATTTACGATGATCTGGGAACCCAGAACGCCCTCTTTTTCAGCCCCGACACTTTCCGCAGCCTT
>JAIRRU010000316.1 GCA_031255815.1 Treponema sp.
ATGTAGCCCAGGGTCTGCCCCACCATGGACGCGATAATCGAGGTGAAGACCACCAGGAGCATGGTGTTTCCCAGGTTTTTCCAGAATAGGGAATTCCGTAACACCCCCGGCTCGCCTTCGTAGACTTCCCGGACGGGATTCCCGGCCCAGTAGTGGAAAGAAAAATTGGCAAACGAATATTCCCCGGGGCGTAGCATGAAGGTGTCGATGACCAGGATGACGAGGGGGCCTATAACGCCTATCACCAGGAGCGCCGAGACCAGGAAGGTTACCGGCCCCTTCCACACGCCGAGCCTTATCAGCGTGGATCTGCCCCCCTTCCCGCTAATGGTAGCGTAACTTTTCCTGGCCCCGATGGCCTTCTGGTTCACGAAAACGAAGAGGGACGAGATGGTGATAAGAATCATCGCCACCGCGTAGCCGGTGGTGGACTCCCGGTTCCTGATGGTCTGGTAGAGGGTGGTAGAGATGGTGTTGAAGTTTACCTTCATGCCCAGGAACGCGGGCACCCCGAAAGTTCCCATGGCTTTGGAAAAGGTAAGGATGACCGACGACAGGATTGCCGGAAGGACCAGCGGCATGGTTATTTTCCGCAGGATCTGCATTTTGGAAGCCCCGGTAATTTCCCCCATTTCCTCAAGTTCGCTGTTCATCGAGGCCAGGGCCGCGGAAACCAGGAGGTAGGCGTAGGCGTAGTAGTGGATAACCAGCACCAGCACGATAGGGACAGGGCCGTAGGCGAGCCAGTTCGGCGTTTCAATGCCCAGTGACGCGAGAAAGCCCACCCGCCCGCCGATGCGCGAATTCTTGAACACCGTAAGCCAGGCCATGGATTTACACCAGGAGGGGAGCATGTAGGGGATAATGACGGCCAGGGAGAAGAACTTTTTCCCCGGCATATCGCTGCGCACCATGAGCCAGGCGAGCAGGGATCCGGTAAGGATGCTCATGACGGAAACCGCCACGGCGATACAGAGAGAATTCCGCAGGGGTATCCACAGCAGGGCGCGGCTGAGATTTGAACGGATCAGCCGGTTCCAGTAGTACAGGGTGAATTCCCCTTCCCTTGATCCGGCGAAACGCCTCAGATCGACCTGCTGAAGCTCGAAGGTCGTCGTGATCATCTCCAGCAGGGGTATCAGGATAAGGTAGGCCAGTAAAACAATCGAAACCGCCACAATAAGGTTAAAAGGGTTGGTAAGGATACTGAGCAGCGCGTTTTTTGCCTTACGCAGCCGTGAATATGCGACAGGTAAGGATTCCCCCGTGGTTCCCATTTCATTCTCCTCTCTATATTTTAGCGGCGGATCGCCGGGATCTCCGTTCCGCCGTCCGCGGGCTTTCAAGTTCCGCGCAACGAATCCACAATTCCGGGAATTTCGGCCAGATCTTCGATAAGGTAATCCGCCTCTTCCCTCCGCTCATTAAAGCCCGCATCCGCCCCGGCCGTTAATTCCGAGGCTATACGGATAGTGGCAAGGTAACCCGCCTCCCGCGCCCCCCGCACGTCGCGGGAAACCGTGTCCCCTACATACACCGCCTCGGAAGGCTTCGCCCCCAGATCGGCGGCGGCCTCGACAAAAATGGCCCTGCCGGGTTTACGGCAGCCGGAAAGGCTGGAAAGGTAGACGCAGCCGGCAAAGTAAGGGTGAATGCCCGTTTCGTAGAGGTTTTCTATCACGTGGGTCAGGGAAGGGGTGTTTGAGATGATCCCCATGGCCAGGCCCCGTTCCCTGATCCGCTCAAGCATGGCCGGAGCGCCCTTTCTAAGGCTGCGGGTATAAAAAGTACGTTCCCAGATATTGGTGAGGTTCTCCGCGATTATCCTGAGCTTTTCCTGATCCACCTCGAAATCTTTTAAATAGTACCGGGACCAGATTTCGTAAGGGGAAAGCTCCCGGCGGCTCTCCGTGCCCCACCTGCGGTACTCCTCGTTTTTTTCCCCGCAGACCCTCATGAATTCTTCCGGCTCCATAGCGATTCTGACGCCGTGGGTTTCAAGGTAGGAGAGAATCTTTCTACCGCAGGCCGTATTGCATTCACAGCGGCGGGCCGTGTTTTCAAGGGTGCCTCCCATATCGAAGAGCAAGGCTTTAAGCATGGGGCTTCTCCGCGTTGAGGCCCCGGATAATCGGGGGAATTTCCGCCAGATCGTCGATCATAAAATCGGGCCTGTAACCCGAAGCTTCAAAGGCCCTGTCTTTCGCAATCGAATCTTCGCACCGTATCTGGATCATGCAGCCGAACCCGGCGTTTTTCGCGCCTATCACGTCCCGCGAAAGCCTGTCCCCCACAAAGGCGCATTCTCCGGCCCCAAGCCCGAGGGCATCCGTGGCGGCCTTGAATATTTCCGGCGCGGGCTTCCTGCGCCCTGCAACGCTGGACATGATCACGCATTCCATGAAAGCCTCGATGCCGTAATTCCTGAGACATTCGGGTACGAAAGTCTTTGAGATAATGTTGCTGATGATTCCCTGCCTCATCCCCATCCGGTGGAGGGCCTCCACGGTTTCCGCAAGACCGGGGCGGGGGCTTATTTTATTTTTTTTCCCGTCATAGAGATAGCAGAGACGCTCCGCGCAGGGGGCGACTTTTTCAGGGTCCGGATCAAAGTCTTTTAAGAAAAAGGAAGTCCATATTTCCGCCCCCGGAAGCTCCCTGGTGGTTTCCTCGCTCCATCGTTTGTATTCCTTCGCCCGTATTTTTAGTTTTCTGATAAATTCCTCAGGCTCCGCGCCGATTTTCTGTCCCTGCTTTGCCAGGGCGGACAAGGCCTCCCGGACAAAATAACGCTCCTGCGCCTCATCGGGGGAAGATGTATGCAGGACGCCCCCAACATCGAAGAAAACCGCCTTTATCATCCGAGGCCCCCGCAGCTGACTAAAACTATATCGTGATCGCTCATTTCCCGGCCCTGGTATGCCAGTACTTCTTCCGGCGCTCCGGCAAGGCCGTTTTTGTGGAAGATGCTTTCTATCTTCACCGGGTTTGAACAGGACAGCCCTCTCTGGTAAAACCAGTCAAGGTTAAGGGCCACCGTGCGGCCGTCGTCCATCGGTTTCCGGCGGGTCGTCTTTTCAAGAATGTTGCAGTCGGCGTAGCTGAAACCCCGGGACGCCGCGTAGTCCAACTGGGGCTCGTAGTCCGGAACCCGGCCTATACGGCGCCACATCTCCCCGGGATGGTCCGCCAGATACCGCATCTCCCCGTCCCTGTCGCCGTCAACCGTGTTGGAATTCATGTCTCCGCCGATAAGCACCGGAGTGTTTCTTTCAAAATGAGATTCGGCTTCATTTAGCAGAAATTCTATCTGTTCTTTCCGGCCGAGAGGGGTAGTGCGGTTTTCAAGGTGTACGCTCACCAGGCCGATCTTTCCCTCCGGCGTATCCGCCGCAACAAGAACGGCGTTCCGCATCCCCAGGCGGCGATCCCCTTCCTTGTTGAACCATTCGTATTTTATGGGGAGCCGGATCAGCTTTGGGCTTTCCAGGGGAAAGCGGGAAAACACGGCGTTGCCGTGGAGGCCCTCCCTGTTGCCTTCACGGCCCGCTTTTTCGGTAACGAACTCTACGCCGTAGGCGTAGTTAAAGCCCAGGGCCTCCGCGAAATCCCCGGCTATACAGGCGTTTTGCGTACGTCCCATGCCCCAATCCAGTTCGTTCGCAAAAATTACGCTTACATCGCAAAGGGCGGGGCAGTATTTAAAATAGGCTACGATCTCTTTGATAGTGGCCCCCCGTTCCATGTTAAACACCGCGGCTTTGAAAGGGAACGGCCCTGTTTTTGAAGCAGAATTACTTACGTTCACATCAAGGATCTGGGGAAGGTGCTTTTCTATCGCCCCGGCGTGGGACAGCCTGCCGGAACGTATAGAATCGAGGGCCCGCCTCACATTTTCAGGATTTATATCAAACATTTGCTACTCCGGCCTTTAAAAATTCTTTCAGGAACCAGGCATGCTTTTTTTAAGACGCCGATATTAAGATAATAACCATTAGAGGATAAAAAAGCAAAATAAATTTACAACTATTCGAGCGCCGGCGTCGAAAACCGGCGGAACGGGCTTTGCGGTGTTGGTTTGAAGGGTCCGTCCGGGCCTTCCGGCCTTAGCCTACTTTTTTTTGGGGGCCGCCGCTGCCGCCGCTTTGGCGTCCACCATGTTAAGCATGGCGGTGAGCTTTTCTTTTTCGATGAGATCGATAAGCCGGGCTTCGGTATAGCGCTTTGCCTCTTCGGAAAAGGAACCCACGGTGATGCAGATCCCCTTGCCGGCCTTTACCTCTTTGAGGTGGGAGTGGAAATCCCGGACGATGAGTTCCCCGATGGAACCGGGGGTGCGGATGAACCGGAACATGATAAGATCCGACCATTTGGGGGTGTCCACCTCCGCTTGGATATCCGCCCAGTCGTTTTTGTTCACCTGGATATTGGTAATCTTGACCTTCGCCCTGGGGAAGTAGGTTATGACAATCTTCCGGCAAAGGGCCACGAAATCCGCCGAAGGGGCCATCAGGTAGATTTGCAGATTCCGGTTGGCGTTCATTTCCTGGTATTTGCCGATAAGTACGCCCACGTCCTTGTAACCGGGGGTGTCGGTTTGGATGAGTTGGAGCATGGGCAGGGCCTTGGCGATG
>JAIRRU010000137.1 GCA_031255815.1 Treponema sp.
GAAAAAAATAGCGGGGCTGTTCCAAAACTTCAGTTTCTGAACAACTCCGCTTGAAATATCAGCCGACGGCTTTCTTCAGTTCCCCGGTCTTGTCGGTCTTCTCCCAGGGGAACTCGCCCCTGCCGAAGTGGCCGTAGGAGGCGGTCTTTTGGTATATGGGCCGGCGCAGATCCAGGGTTTTGATGATGCCCGCCGGGCTTAAATCAAAGACCTGTTTAACCGCCTCTTCGATGCGCTGTTCGGGAACCTTGGAACTGCCGAAGGTGTCGATCATCACCGAAACCGGGAAGGGAACGCCGATGGCGTAGGCCAGCTCGACTTCGCAGCGTTCGGCCAGTTTGGCGGCCACTACGTTTTTGGCAACGTAACGGGCCGCGTAGGCGGCGGAACGGTCAACCTTGGTGGGGTCTTTGCCGGAGAAGGCGCCGCCCCCGTGACGGCCCATGCCGCCGTAGGAGTCAACAATAATCTTGCGGCCCGTAAGCCCGGTGTCGCCGAAGGGGCCGCCCACCACAAAGCGGCCGGTGGGGTTGATGTAGTACTTGGTCTTCCTGTCCAGCAGCCCCGTAGGCTCCAAAACCGGCCTGACGATCTTTTCAATTATGGCGGCCTCGATGTCCCGGTGGCTCACATCCGGATCATGCTGGTGGGACACCACTACCGCGTCAATACGGACGGGCCGGCGGCCTTCGTATTCCACGGTAACCTGGCTTTTCGCGTCCGGGCGCAGCCACTTGATAAGCTTCTGCTTCCGCAGCTCCGCAGCCTTGATAAGTATCTTGTGGGCCAGGCTGATGGGAAGGGGCATAAGCTCCTTCGTCTCGTTACAGGCAAAACCGAACATCATGCCCTGGTCTCCCGCGCCCTGCCGGCCCTTGTACTTCCTCAGCCCGGTGCCGGATACCCCCTGGCTTATGTCCGGGGACTGGCTGTGGATCATGTCCAGTACCGCCATGGAATGGCAGTCCAGGCCGTAATCCGGGCTGGTGTAACCGATCTGTTCGGCCACTTCCCGGACTATCTTCTGAAAATCCACGAAAGTCTTCGTGGTGATTTCGCCGCCGATAAGAACCAGCGAGGTTGACGCAAAAGTTTCGCAGGCGACCCTGCTTTCCGGATCGTCCTTCAGGCAGGCGTCCAGAATGGCGTCCGAAACCTGATCGCAGAGTTTATCAGGATGCCCTTCCCCAACCGATTCGGAGGTAAAAAAGTATCTTCTTTCTTCCACGAGTATTATTCTCCTTGCCGCAAACTATCCCAAAACCAGCCGGGTTTCAGGCTAAAGCCGTTCCCCCGAGGCGCCTGTTCGGGATCGATCTTTTACAGGGTATCCGCCAGGGAACGCAGGTGCGCGCTCATTACCCGATCCGGTTTCAGATCGTAAAAGACGATCAGCTCCTCCATGTAAGTTTTTAACTCCGCCCGGGCCGCGCTGTTGTTCAAATTCCGCTGCAGATCCGGAATTTTAAGCTGGGTTCCCGATATGATCAGATCCGGGTTTGCCGTTACCCCGGGATTCCCCAGGATAATGAGGGGGTAATAGTAACCGTTCTCTTTGCCGTAGTAGCGCAGGGCGATTCTGGACAGGGTGTCTCCCCATACAACCCGGTGGTTCTGGGCGCCGTCCAGAATAATATTGCCCCGTTCCTTGGGGAGCGGGAATTCTTCTGCGGGCCGGGGCGCCGGCTCGGGGACGGGTTGGGGCTGGGGCGCCGGGGCCGGTTCCGCGGGGGGAGGGGGAGGAGGCGCCGGTTCCGCGGGGGGAGGGGGAGACGGATCGGGAGAAGAACTTTGCTGGGTGCTCTGGCAGGCGCCGATAAGAATAAACGCCAGAATTGACAAAAAGCAAACAAAGCACTTTTTGGACATACTGAATCTCCTTACATGTAGAATTCTAACTATTTTACACAAATAAGTAAAACTTCTAAATCCCTTTCGGCAAAAAACGCGCCGCTCTGAACGGGCCGGCCGCTGTTTTATTCAAAACTCAGACCCATAACCTGATCCACCGGCAGGGAAAACACGACACCCCCGGCCTTGGTGGTGATCCCGCAGGCCAGGCTTACGGCCTGCATGATGGGAACCTTCTTTTCCCGGCTGGCAAGGATGATGACGATCTCCTTTTCGTCCTGAACGGAAACGCCGAAGAATTTAACCGGGCCGCTGGAGGCCAAGCCCCGCGCGCTAAGGACGGTTCCCCCGCTGGCCCCCGCTTCCCGGGCGGCGGTCATAAAGTCATCGCTGTAACCCTGGTTAATTATGGCGATAATAAGGTCGTTTTTAATCTCGCCGCTCATGGCCGGCCCTCCCTCTAGGGTGATTTTTTCGTTTTTAACAATGCTCTCTTTAAAGACCCGCAGAATGGGGGTATTTATCCCCGAAAGCGGTATGGAAAAGGCGATGCCCGCCCCGGGATTACGGCGTCCGGTTTTTTCACGGACTTCCCGCATAAGAACCGGGGCCATTATCTCCTGTTCCAGGCAGAGAACCACCGCCTTGTCGCTTACGCCGATGCCCAGGATATCCAGTATCTCCGAACTTGCCGTCCCCCTGGCCTTACTGATGAAGTGAAACCTGACCTTTTCTTCCTCAAAAACCCGGGTTACCAGCTGGACTTTGCTCCAGTCGATGATAAAAATCACCAGTTTTATCCGGGGCGGGGCCTTAAGATCCGGGGCCGGGGTCTTGCTCCCGCCTCCCAGCCGGGGGAACTTAAAGGGCCATTTAAAGACTTTTTTCTCAGCCATTGAACGGCTCCTCGAAAAGCGTAACCGCGCCCAGTTCCTCCGGGCTGAAAACCGGTATTTCCGCTTCCACCGGACGGACGGCCTTTATCTTGGCGCCGTATACCAGCCCCATAAGCTGGATGATGATCAGGGGGGTCATGGCGACCATGGCCACGATCCCAAAGGCGTCGGTCATCAGATCCCTTCCCACCCCTTCGGCGGTACCCATGGCAAGGGGAAGGAGAAAGGTGCTGGTCATAGGGCCGGAGCAGACACCCCCCGAGTCGAAGGCGATTCCGGTAAAGATCTTGGGTACAAAAAAGGTGAGGATCAGGGCAAAGGCGTAGCCGGGGATAAGTATCCACATAATGGGAATCCCGGCAAGGATGCGGACCATGGTGATAGCCAGGGCAATGGCCATACCGACGGCAAGCCCCCGGTTCATCACCTTATGGCTTATGACCCCGCCGGAAATATCCTCGACCTGCTTGTTGAGTATATGAACCGCCGGTTCCGCGTTTACGATAAAGTAGCCTATCACCATGGTTAAAGGAACCAGGATCCACTTGAAGGAGGCCCCTCCGAGCCGGGAGCCCAAAAGCTGGCCGACCGGGATAAAGCCTACGTTCACCCCGGTAAGAAACACCACCAGCCCGATAAAGGTATAGACAAAGCCCACAAAGATACGGCCCAACTGGTGGCGCTTGTAACGCCGGGTAAAAATCTGAAAGAAAACAAAAAAGAGTATGATGGCGCCCAGGGCTATGGATACGTCCTTGGCGTAATGGGGGAGTTCAAGGGCAAAGTACTTTACCACTTCCTGGGAATTTTCCACCTGGGGCGCGATAAAACGGGGCGGTATGCTTTCCGAATTTTTGACGATCCCCAAAACCAGAACCGTCAGTATGGGGCCCACGCTGCACAGGGCCACCAGGCCGAAGCTGTCGTCCTGGGAATTCCGGTCGCTGCGGATCGAGCCCACGCCGACCCCCATGGCCAGGATAAAAGGCACCGTTATGGGCCCGGTGGTAACCCCGCCGGAATCGAAGGCCACCGGGATAAAGGCGGCGGGGCTGAAAGAGGAAACGATGAATACCCCCAGATAAAACAGCAGCAGCAGGATGGAAAGGGGGATTTTAAACAGCGTGCGGAGCACCGCCAGAACCAGAAAGAAACCCACCCCTGCGGCAACCGTTACGATCAGCACCATGGGGGGCAGCGCGGGAACCTGGCGGGAAAGCACCTGGAGATCCGGTTCCGCCACGGTGATGATAAAGCCCATAGTAAAACTTACCAGGACGGTCAGGACAAGGCTGGAAGACCGGGTTAGCTGTATACCTATGCCTTCCCCCATGGGCATCATGGCCATGTCCGCGCCCAGGGTAAAGAAGCCCATCCCGACAATAAGGAGAGCGGCCCCGACCAGGAACACCAGGACAGTCCCGGCGGGCATGGGAACCAGCACCACGCTGACGATGAGCACTATCGCCGTGATGGGCAGCACCGAACCGAAGGCTTCCAGTATTTTTTCTTTCAAAACATTACTCATCACTGTTCCTAACAAAATTATATCCAGTTTCACAAAAAAACCTAGGGTCTAAGCCGCAAGTTACATAAAAAATCCGCTGTATCTAAGTTACCGCGGGATTTCAGAGCTTTTCCTGGTCCCCCGGAAGCCGCCTCCGCCCGCCCGCGGCACGGAGGCCCTTCCGCTATCCCCCGCGGGCGGCCGGGCGGCCGCAGCCCGCTATTGAGAATTTTCCGAAATTCGATTAATTTTGGAAAATGCTTGTGAAAAAGCGGTCAAAAAACCGCTTCCCGCCCCGCGGGCAGGATCTGATTGTCCTGCCTCTGAACAGGGCGCTTCCGATGGTCGGTTCCTACGCCTTCCAGAAAATCCGGCCCCAATTCAGGGCGGTACTCCTGGTAAGCGCCTACCTTATCGCCGCCCAGTACCTGGTGTTAAGAACGCCGCTGCAAAACGCCCTTTCCATTGCCGCCGGCGTGGGCGCGGCGATTCTGGGGCTTTCGTTTTTTCTTGAAGGGCTTCTCCTGGGTATTATGCCCCTGGGGGAGCAGTGCGGGATGCGTCTCCCCGCGAAGATCGGCGCGGCCGGGCTGACGGTTTTTTCCATCATTGTCGGAATTACCGCCACCCTCGCCGAACCGGCCATAGCGATACTCCGGCAGCAGGGAAGCGTGATCCCCCCTTGGAACGCGCCGCTCCTCTACCTCTTGCTTAACCGGGGTTCGTCCTGGCTTGTCTCCGCGATTGCCGCCGGAGTGGGGCTTTCGGTGGTGCTGGGGGTTTACCGTTTCATGTTCGGCTGGGCCTTTAAACCCCCGGTCTTTATCATCATACCGCTGCTGGTTGCCGCCAGCTGCATATTCGACGAAAACGACATCCTCCGCCCGGTGGTGAACCTTGCCTGGGACACGGGCGGGGCGGCGACCGGCGCCGTTACCGTACCGATAATCCTGGCCCTGGGCCTGGGCGTGTCAAAGACCGGCGAAAAAAGATCGGACAGCTCGGGACTGGGGCTGGTAACCCTCGCCTCCGCCCTGCCGGTTGCCGGGGTGCTTCTTCTCGCGGCCCTGCTCAGCCCCCGGGTTCCGGAACCGTCCGGCCCGGCGGATTTCTTCTCTTCCTCGCCGGAACAGCGCGCGAAGGCCCTGTATGTGGCGGGCGGCGAAGAGGGACTGGTTAAGATGGCGGAGGCCGCGCTCTTAAGCGGCGATCTTCCGCCGGACGGTTTTAACGCCGCTTTTCCCGGCAGGGAAGTACCGGCCCCGGAGGGGAACGCCGGGGGTAAAGCCTCGGTCTTTTCTTTCCGGGCTCTTCTTGAATACCTGAAAGCCGCGGTGGTGGCGGTGCTGCCCCTTGCCCTGGCGCTGGTTATCGCCATTGCCTTTATCGCCCGGGATCGTATCCGTAACCCCGATGTCGCCGTGCTGGGCATCGTTTTTGTTACCGTCGGCATGTTCGCCCTCAACCTGGGGATGGAGGGGGGTATTACGGCAATAAGTTCCCAGGCCGGATCGTCCCTTACCTACACCTACCGGGAAGTTTCCGATATGGAAAAGGCGCTTGTGGTAGAGGGCGCTGATGAAAGTTCTATTTTTACCGTTCCGGGAGGATCCGGCCCGGAGGAGTATATCTGGATTCCCGGCGAAAAGGGGCCTAAACCGGAAAAATTTGTCCCCGAACGCATGGTTAACGGCATCTATACGCATATCCCGGTAAAAAGTTCCCTGTTTTCGAATTTCGGCCGGCCGGCCGCCTACCTGGGCATACTGGTCTTTGTCTTTTTCCTGGGTTTTTTCGCCATCTTTGCCGAACCTGCCCTGGCCGCCACCGCCGTTACCGTGGAGGAGATGACCACCGGCACTTTCAAACGATCGAAACTCGTTATGAACGCCGCCGTGGGGGTGGGTATCGGCATGTCCCTCGGTTTCGCCCGGGTGCTTTTCAGTAATCTGCTTCCCGCCGGGGGCATCCATCTTTCGTGGATACTTGCCCCCGCCTACCTCCTGGCCCTGATCCTAACCGCCTTCGCGCCGGAGGATTTTTCCTCGATAGCCTGGGATGTGGCCGGCATAGCCACCGGCCCCATTTCCGTCCCCATAATCATAACAACGGGCCTGGGGCTCGGCGCCGATTCGCTGCGGGCGGACGGCGCCTTCGGTATCGTGGCTACGGCAAGCGTCATTCCGATTATCGCGGTTCTTGTGCCGGGCATCATCGATAAGCAGAAATCCAAGCGGGCGATAAAGGGATAAGGCTTATGCGGGATGACTTTTCGACTATTATTTGTGTCGCGGATGTTAATATAACGGAACTGCTGGACAGTACCTTGAGCGATCTCGCCCTGCCGGAGGTTTTTGTTCTCCGGGCCAAGCAGATGACCCTGGCGGATAAGCGGGGGTTCCTGGGGCTGCGGCCCGCCACAAAGCTTGAGGAAAGCAGGGCCCTGTTCTACCGTTTCTGCGTTCCGGCAAAATTCGAACAGGGCGTAATGCGCCGTATCGCCGAGGCAACCGATCTGAAGATGGGCGGGCGGGGCTGCGTTTTCGCCCTGCGCGGCTTTATCCGGAGGGGAAAGCAGCTTGTCTTTGACGAAGAAAAACTCTCCTCCCTCTGCGGGGCCGGCAAAAAACTGCCGCAGGAAGATTACGCCCTCCTCTGCTGCACCGTATCCCGGGGCCTGGGAAATTCCCTTTCCGCGGCGGTGCTTGAACTCGGCGTCTGTGTTCCGGTTGTTTTTTTCGGTACGGGAGTGGGGCTTCGGGACAAGCTGGGACTGCTGCGGATAACTATTCCGGTGGAAAAAGAGATCATCTGGTTCCTCGTTCCCCGTTCCGACGCCGAACTGGTGGAAAAAACCCTTATCCCCCGGGCCCGGCTCGACGTTCCCGGAAACGGCTTTCTGTACAAGATCTTCGTCCACGCCCCGGTGGTGAACCTCCGGGTAAGGCAGGGCAAAAGGGTGCATGCGGCGACCATGGAGCAGGTAATCGCCGCGCTTGACGAAGTCCAGGGATCGAGCAACTGGCGGAGACTGGGGACAAGGATCAGCGGATCCCCGGAAGGCAAAAACAGAACGGGCAGTATGAAAGGGCTTTTCTTCATTGGCGAGGAAGAGGAAGTGGAAATTTTCAGGAAAACGGCCATGGAAAACGGGGCGCGGGGCGCGACGCTTAACCATCTTGAGATGCGATCCTACAGCGCCGTTTCCCAGGGACAGACCATGGAGTCCCATTCCCGGGAATTTTGCGACATCATCATCCCCGCCGACGCGGAGGAAAACATCCTGAAGCGCATCAGGGAAACGCGGCTCCTGGACAGCGGCCGATCCTGTATACTCAAGGTGCTCTCCGCCGAAACGCCCGTCTCCTTCAC
>JAIRRU010000192.1 GCA_031255815.1 Treponema sp.
CCGGAAAGCCTGCCCTGTTCGTCAAGCAGCTTTGCCAGGGCCGCGATGCACTCAGCCGGATACACCCTTCCCGTCGGGTTATGGGGGGAATTGATCAGCACCGCCGCGGTTTTTGGGGAAAGCTTCGCCTTAATGGCCTCAAGATCCAGCGCGAAATCCGGAAGGGAGTCTGCCTCCGCCAGCTTGCCGCCGTGGTTCCCCACGTAGGAACGGTACTCCATAAAATAGGGCCGGGATACGATGACCTCGTCCCCCGGGTTGAGGATAGACTTAAAGACCACGTTGAGCCCGCCCGCCGCGCCCGCCGCCATGACGATATGGGAACCGTCAATCCTTACCCCCTGTTCCCGGGAAGCTTTCTCCGCCAGGGTTTCCCGCACATGAGGGTAGCCGGCGTTGGGCATGTAAGCGTGGGAGCCTTTCCGATCCTCTTTGGCAAGCTTCAAAAACACCCGGTGGAAAGCCGGGGGCGGCTCAATATCCGGGTTTCCCAGGGAAAAATCAAACACCTTACCGGCGCCGTGTTCCTTCTTCAGCCGGTTCCCCTCCTCAAACATCTTCCGGATCATGGACTGGGAACCCAGGGCTTCTTTTATCGTATCCGCAATCGGCATAAGGCCTCCTCCACCCCTTCAATATATGCGGAAAAACATGCTACCGTAAAGCTATTGGAACCAAACGGAGGTATTTTCATGGAAAACTATGACAAAGCTTCTATCCCTTCCCTGGCGGACTGCGTCAAGGTAGCGGATGAAACCAAGGAACTGATAACAGACAGGGGCTGTTACGCCGAAATTCCCGATCTTCTCAAGAAATACTACCAGGGGGAGGCGGTGTATTTTGTCGCCGATGAAAGTACCTGGGAAGCGGCGGGCAAAAAGACGGAGGAGATCCTCCGGGGAGCGGGGATCAGGATCGCCGGGAATCTGACCTTTCCCGCCCAGCCCCGGCTCCACGCGGAGTACGCCAACATTACCGCTATTGCGGAAAAGCTGAAATCGGTCTCCCTTCCCGGGGGCGTAATCCCCATCGCCGTGGGGGGCGGCACGGTAAACGATCTGGTGAAACGGGCGGCTTCGGAACTCAAGCTGACCTACCTCTGCGTGCCTACCGCCGCCAGCGTGGACGGTTACACCGCTTACGGCGCGGCGATCCTCTACGAGGGCTGCAAGGTAACCATGGAATGTGCCGCTCCCCTGGTTCTTGCGGCGGACCCGGACGTGCTTGCCAAGGCTCCGGCCTACCTTTCCTCTTCCGGTTTCGGGGATCTGGCCAGCAAGATAATCGCCGGCACCGACTGGATCATCGCCGACCTGGCGGGCAGGCACGGGGCTCCCATGGCCGAAGAAATAGAGCTGAAAATCTGGAACATGGTTCAGCCCGGATTGCTCGATTCCCTTAACCGTTCGGTAGACGCCGCCCGGGGGGACGCTGAAGCGGTAAAGGTTCTGTTTGAAACCCTGGCCGTTACCGGCTTTTCCATGCAGGCCATGAAGACTTCCCGGCCCGTTTCAGGATCGGAACATCTTTACAGCCATATCTGGGAGATGGAGGATCTCCTGGTGAACGGGGTTCCCGTTACCCACGGCCACAAGGTAGCCATCGGCACCCTGGCTGCCACGGCTTTTACGGAAATTTTCTTTGCCGACCCCTCAGGCCCCCCCGCAAAGCCGGCGGGTTTCAGGCGGCCCAGCCCTTCGGAACGGATGCTGGAAGTTTCCGGGGCTTTCAAGGGAAGCCGCGCCCACGACCTTCTGGTAAAGATAGCCATGGAAAAGCTCCTGGACGACAAGATCGCGTCCGGCATTGAGGAAGTCTTCCGGGAAAACTGGAAAGACATCCGCCAGCGGGTGCTTGCCCGGCTTCTCCCCTACGGGGAACTCAAGGCCCTCCTGGGCAAGGCCCTCTGCCCCCTCAGAGGGGAAGATATCGGCCTTACCCGCGCTGATGTTATCGCCACCACCCGCCGGGCCCAGATGATGCGGAACAAGTACACCGTTATCGATCTTGCCTGGGACACCGGGGCAATGGAAGGGGTGCTGGCAAAGATGGAAGAGTCGGATATTTACTTGCGGTAGGGGGCGGCCGGCAGTTTGCCGCGCTTCGCGCATAAAATCCAAAAAACCGCCGATCAGGCGGTTTTTTACTCTGCAAACCGCTAAGGAACTGTACAGAAATAACATGACCAAACGGAAGCTGTTTCAAAACTTCAGCTTTTGGAACAGCCTCTTACCCCAGGAGAAAATCGCCTTTACCTAATTCTTTATACGGCAAGGAATTGACAACTTTCTCTAAGAGCTTGTTCCATCGGAAACGAAGTTTCCGTATTCCGCCGGCTGGCACGGAAAAGCATTGGCCCGCCTCTCCGGAGCGACCATTTCGATGGCGGCGGTGTTCCCGATCCTTCCCCCTGCCGTTCCGGAAATACGCTCAGGGTTACGCCGGAAACGCATCCCTCCGATTTCGGGCCTCACTCGGACAAGGCCCCCTGGCCGGTTTTGGCGCAAAACCGGAAAAAACGAAAAAATTTTGTTGACAAACAGCTGAAACGGGGCTAGGCTGGTTTTAAAGTTTAAAATCCAAGTGTTGTTTGAAGCAAATCAAAGGAGGTAAAAGCTTTTTTTTTATGTCTCTTTTTTTGTATAACGAATTGTAACGCCCCCCCCCCCCCCATTATATTTCATGTAATAGTTTAAGCAAGAAG
>JAIRRU010000213.1 GCA_031255815.1 Treponema sp.
AGCCCCTATCCCCCCAGGAAGCGGAACGGATAATCCTTGAGGGAAAAGAAAAGCATTTTGACCCGGTTTTGACCGAGCTGTTCCAGGATCTGGCCCCCCAGTTCGCCGCGATTGCGGAACACGGTAACGTGAATCTGCAAAAAACGGCCTCCGCGGACTTGACAGAAACGGCTTGAGGGCCCTGTTGTCCCTGCCGATCATAAAGTCAACGGAGGCTCACCTTGATCAGAGGATGGTATACCGGCGCCAGCGGCATGAGGGCCCAGCAGTTCAGGCTCGACGCGGTGGCGAATAATCTGGCGAACGTGGACACAGACGGCTACAAACGGGATATGGCGGCCTTTAAGGCCTTCCCGGAACTGCTCCTTCGCCGCATGGACGACGACGGGGTCTATCATCACCCTTTTGGTTCCGCGGACGCGGCCCCCATTATAGGAAAGATCGGCACCGGGGTGGAACTGAACGAGCTGTACACCGATTTTGCCAAGGGGGCCATGAAGGAAACCCAGAACGATTTTGATCTGGCCCTGGACGGGAAAGGATTTTTTACCGTCGCCACTCCCTGGGGGGAACGCTACACCCGGAACGGCTCCTTTCACCTGGGCAAAGAAGGCTATCTGGAAACCAAGGAAGGCTACCCCGTCCTGGGCGAGAACGGCCCCCTCCGGGTCAAAGCCAATAATTTTCAGGTTGACAAAGACGGCAGGGTCTGGATTAACGCCGCCTACGCCGACGATCCCGGCCTGCTGATCTCCCGTGAAAACAACACCTGGGAAGAAGCGGCCCTTCTGGACACCCTTAAAATCGTGGACTTTACCCGGGACCGCCATCTTAAAAAACAGGGCGCCAGCCTTTACCGGGAAACCGATGAATCCGGCCCCGCCCGCGTCATCGAAGCGGGCCGCCGGCCACGGGTGGAGCAGGGTTTTGTGGAAGCTTCCAATGTGGACCCCGTCGTGGAAATGGTCCAGATGATCGAGGTAAACCGGGCCTACGAGGCCAATCAAAAAGTCATTCAGAGCGAAGATGCCATGTTCGGCGTCCTGATTAATCAGGTCAGCCGGGTAAGCTGAAATAAAGACAGCAAGGCAAAGGAGATACTATGGTTCGCAGTTTATGGACCGGCGCTTCCGGCATGATTGGCCAGCAGGCCAATATCGACACAATTTCCAATAATCTGGCCAACGTAAATACCCACGGCTATAAAAAGGTCCGGGCCGATTTTGAGGACCTTCTCTATCAGACCGTAAGAACCGCGGGAACCCCCGCCACCGAGGATACCGTGGTGCCCGTAGGAGTGCAGATGGGCCACGGGGTCAAACTCGCGGACACCCAGCGCGTGTTTTCCCAGGGCGGCCTGCAAGCCACCGATGTTTCCACCGACATGGCCATCGCGGGCGAAGGTTTTTTCCGCATCCAGATGTACGACGGAAGCTGGGCCTACACCCGGAACGGGAATTTCAAAGTCGATTCCGACGGGCGCATGGTAACCTCCAACGGCTACTGGCTGCTGCCCGATGTCGTCATGCCCGAAGGCTTTCTGCCGGAAAAAATCTCCGTTTCCAAAGACGGGCGGATCTCGGTGCTGGTTCCCCAGATTGACGAAAACAATCCGGTAGACGTGGGCCAGATCGAACTGTACCGTTTCCCCAACCCCGTGGGCCTTACCGCGGTGGGGGAGAATTTATTTAAAGTAACCAACGCTTCCGGGGAACCGATCCCCGGACTCCCCGGCTATCAAGGCATGGGCCAGATCGAGCACAAGTTTCTGGAAATGTCCAACGTGGCGGTGGTTCAGGAAATGGTGAACCTTATCGTAGCCCAGCGGGCCTATGAGTTTAACTCCCGTGCCATTCAGACCAGCGACAATATGCTCGGCACCGCCACCACCCTGAAACGGTAGCGGGGATGAATTGCGAATATACGGGGCATAGATGGAAACCGGGAATTTAGGTTCGCTGTATTTTGAAGACGCTCGGTTCGGGGCCGCGGCGGCGGGGATTGGGACAAACGCGCTGGAGCGCGGCCCGCGGCGGCCCGGCGATGTTTCTTTTGTGGAACTGCTGGAAAAGAGCTACGGCAAAGTCAGCCGGAACGAAGAAACCACGGCCCCGGCGCAAGCTCCCGGCCCTGCTTCCCCCCTGATAGATAAAACCAGCAGGCTGTACGAACAGTGCGAAGCCCTGGAAACCTTTCTGGTCAAAATCCTGCTTAACGGCATGAGAAGCACCGTGCAAAAATCGGGCCTTATTGACGAAGGCTTCGCGGGAAAGATGTACGAGGATATGCTCTACGACGAATACGCCAAAGACTATACCAAAAAAGCCGGCTTCGGCCTGGCGGAACTGGCCTACCTGGAACTTACCGGCCAGCGGGGAAAAAGCGGCGCCCCTCAGCAGTGAGGGGCAGCCGTACAGTATCTACAAGCCGTTTATGTTGGTATCAAGCCAGGCAAGCCGCTGGGTTAAAAAGTTTTTGACATAGGCGACCTGAGCGGCATAGGTAGCAGCGCTTCCGGTTGCCAGAACGCCGTAGCCGAAATTATTGTTAAGGATATTCCACTTCCTGAAATTGACCTTTTGGGCGTTTTCAAGATACGCCGCCCGCTGATCAATAAAGGCCGTAAGGTCAAGCTCGTTCTTTTTCGCGTTCCACCTCGCCTTGACCTGGGATACAAACCAGGGGTCCTCGAAGAGGCGGTACAGCCAG
>JAIRRU010000259.1 GCA_031255815.1 Treponema sp.
AGACGGTTACCTTTTGTACATCGTCCGGCCCTAATCCCTCCGCTTCCAATACGCTAAACAAATTGTTAAAACCTTGCTGTGTCTGTGCCTTAATACCACCTTCCGCAAGTTTTCCAGTGCTCGGGTCTATTGGAGTCTGGCCTGATAAAAATATCAACCCGTTTGAGTCAATCCCATGTGAATAAGGCCCTACAGAGCTTGCCTTTTTTGAAATAATTGCCTTCCTTGCCATACTGCTGCTCCTTTCAGTATGTTTTACCACAAATTCATTTTTTTTGACAATATGTTTTCATAATATTTTAAACCAATTTTAGGCAATTGCACATAACGTTTCGGCTGTATATAGCACTCGTCTATAGGCCTTCGCGGTCCAGCACGGTGAAGCGGCGGCTCAGGCTGTGTCCCTGGGCGTCCACCAGGGTAAGGGTGTGGCCGCCGGGGGCGGGGCGGGCTTCCATCTCGTGGAAGAGTTCGGTAAAGCCAAGGTAGCTTTCGTCCAGATGCCAGTACAGCGCCGCGTTGGGATCCCGGTGAGCGGCGGAAAAAACAACCCTGCCCGAAGTTCCGTCCAGTTCTACAGGAACAAAAATCTCCGCGCCCTGTTCAGGATTAAAGAGCGCCAGGGGAAGGGCGGCTTCGCTGCCCGGGGAAGAGCCGCCCTGGGCAAGGGAGCCGGCCAGGGGCGGAAGGCTTTTGTAGTCAAGGTTCCACCTTCTAAAATACCATTCCTCTGCCGGAGGAAGGATAAACCATTTTTTTTGAACAACGCCGCCGCTGTCTCCTGCGCCTAATGCAAGCCGCATGGTTCCTTCGCTGTTAAGGGTAATGGTTTTACAGTACGGGCAGGGGCTGTGCGGCGGGGCCCCCTTTGGGACAAGGGCCGCCGTTACGGTTTCGCAGTCAGGGCCCGCGGGATAGCCTGATACCCCGCAGACTTCCAGGCGTTTAAGGTATTCGTCGGGCCGGGGAAACCACCGGTCTCCTTCGAGACTCGAAAACAGTTCAAAGAGAACCGGGGCCGAACTCAGCGCGCTGCGGAGTTCGGGCCTGCCCTCACCGGAGGCGTTGCCTATCCACACGGCCACAGTCCACCGCGGGGTAACGCCAATGGCCCAGGCGTCCCTAAAGCCAAAACTCGTTCCGGTTTTCCAGGCTATGCGCCGCGAACTCGCATACTCCTGCCATGCCGCTTCTTCGCCGGGCCGGGAGGCAAAGGTCAGGGCTTCCAGGGTAAGCCACGCGGCCCCCGCGGAAAGAATGCTTTTTTCAGCCGCCGTCCTGCCTGTTTTGTTAGCTGAAAAAACTTCGGGCGGAAAAAACTGCACCGCGTTATTGGCGGGCCAAAGCGCGGTACGGGCAAGGCCGCTGTAAAGGCCGGCAAGATCCCAGAGGGTGGTTTCGGCTCCTCCAAGTATGAGGGGAAGTCCGTAATCTTCGGCCCTGCGGAACAGGGTGGTAATTCCCAGATCCCTGAGCAGACGGGCAAAACGCTCCACGCCGTAGATACGCAGGGAACGCACCGCCGGTATATTTAGGGAACGGGCCAGGGCCTGGTCCGCCGGAACAGCGCCCAGATAATTCCGGCTAATGTTTTCGGGGCTGTAGCTCCCCACCCTGGTGGGTATGTCGCTTATCAGGGCGGCGGGGAGCAGGTCTCCGGAATCAAGCATGGCGGCGTAAAGAAAGGGCTTTAGGATACTGCCCGAACTCCGGGGCGAAACAACGATATCCACGTCAGAGGCCTCGGCGCTTTGGACATTGCCCACATAGGAGAGGACTTCGCCGCTTTGGGTATCGAGGATAAGGGCGGCTCCGTTCATCACGCCGTTTCCGGCAAAACGTCCGGCCCAGCGCTGCATTATGGCGGCGCTTCTTTCCTGAATCGAAAAATCAATCGTGGTTTCGGGAAGCGTAAAAGCCCCGGTTCCCTGAATACGGTTCTCCCGTACCGCCCTGGCAAGGAGATGGGGGGCAAAGGCCGGCAGGGGAAGCGGCGTTTCGGGCAGGGGCTCGGCTCTGGCAAGGTTCAGGGTTTCTTCATCAAAAAAACCTCTTGTCTTGAGCCTTTCCAGCAGGGAGTCCCGTTTTATTTTGAGGAGCTCCCTGTTCCGGCCGGGATGAAGGCGGGAGGGGCTGTTGGGCAGCACGGCAAGGGTCGCCGCCTCCGCCCAGGAAAGCTCAAGCGGCGGCCGGCCGAACCAGCGCCAGCTTGCCGCTTCAAGGCCTACCACATTGCCGCCGAAGGGGGCGTGGGCGCTGTACAGGGCAAGTATTTCGTCCTTTGAGAACGCAAGCTCAAGCCTCAGGGCAAGAAAGGCTTCGACGCATTTTTCAAAAAGCGTACGGTCCCGGTTCCTCCGCATCAGGCGCACGGTCTGCATGGTTATGGTCGAAGCGCCTGAAACCACTTTTCCGGCCCTGATATTGGCAAGGAGGGAACGGGCAAGGGCAAGGGGATCCACCCCCGGATGCAAGCGAAAGCGGCGGTCTTCGTACTCGATGAGGGCGAGGGTAAATTTTTTGTTAAGTTCCTTGCCCGGCGGAAAACGCCACTGGCCGTCAGGGGCGGTCATGGCGCCGAGGAGCCGCCCTTCCCTACTGTACAGGGCCGGGGAATAGAGCGGATCAAAAAGCGGGTCAGGGAGGGACAGGGCAAAGATAAGCGCAATGAGGAACAGGGCGAAGAATTCCAGAAACCGGCGCGCTTTTTTCGCGGAGGCCGGGAAGGGCCTTCTCCACAGACGGAAGAAGGCTGAAAGAACAACACGCTGTCCCGGTCCGCCAAAACCCAGGCCGCCAGAATTCCCCACGGTAAAAACTCAGCGCCGGGGACGGCTTCCCGGAATCAGGGCCCGGATCGATTCATCGTACATCGCGTAGGCGTGTATGGCGGGCCTGAAATAGATTCCGTCATAGGTCCGGTTTACCTGGAAGCTCACGCTTATGGACGCGCCGCGCCGTAAATCAAAATAAGTCATTACCCGGTCATCCCGTATGTCCTGATACTTGTACGGCAAAGGCTCCTGGCTTCTCTCTTCCGTGAGGCGGGTATTGACCAGCTCCCATGAAGCGGGAAGAGGATGCACCAGGGCTATCTCGCTGAGGTCCCGGCCGCTCTGGTTCCGCACCATTACCCTGACAAGCATATCATCGCCTACAGCGAGGGTGTCGGGGTCAACTGGCCTTCCGTCAGGGCGATAGTATTCGGCGACCAGAGAGAGGCCCTGGGCCAGGGCCGGTTCGCTTCCTTCTTCGGGGAGGCCCTGGGCGATGATGCGGGCGTATACAGGCGTATTGGAGCGGTTCCGCACCTGAAAGGCCGCCTCGCTGCCCATGGGTATGCGCAGCTGATACTGGCTCAGCGGGGCGCTGAATTCCGCCGTTGTAAGGCGGCTCCCCATGCCGTATTCAACCGTGATGGTATCAGTTCCCGCGCTGCCCACGATATACGGAACCGCGGCGATGAGGGCGTAGGCGGTTTCCTGGGTGGAAAGCCAGGAGTCCGAAGACAGGGCCGCTGAAATTTCTTCGAGAAGGGGTCTGCCCCTGGCGTTCTCGCCAAGGAGGGTCAGGGTTTCGAGGAGCATGGCCTTGTCCCGGAGATCGGACCCGAAGCTGCCGGAAAGCTCCCGGTATTTGGGGACGGCAAGGGAAAGAGAGCGGACCAGGGAACGGGCCGTTTCCCGCTGGCCCGCGTACCAGTAGGCTGCGGCAAGACGCCAGGCAGCGGCGTTTTCGAGATTCGGTTCTTCCCTGAGCCGGTTCATGGCGCCAAGTTCCGCCCGGCCGGCCAGGGCCAGGGTGTAGAGCCGGTACGCCTGGTCCCGGGCCGAACCGTTCCGGCTTGACCAGGAAGCGGCGCGGTTCCTTTGATGATCGGCCCATTTGTCCAACAGCGCCTGGGGAACCGCGTAGCCCGCCCTGCCCGCTTCGACAAGGAAATGGCCCGCGTAGTTGGTACCCCAGTCGTGGCTTTCGCTCTGACCCGGCCAGTAGGAGAATCCTCCTGACACGGTCTGAAAGGAACCGAGCCTTTCTATGCCTGCGGCGATATTGGTTCTCAGTTCGCCGGTTTTGGCCTCGTCAAGTTTCATGGCCTTGTCCAGGTAAAGCTGGGGGAATACCGCGCTGGTGGTTTGTTCCACACAGCCGTGGGGATAGGAAACAAGAAAGCCCAGACGGTTTTCAAGATTAAGGGGCGGAAGCCTTGAGAGTTCCAGCACCGCCGTATTGGTTCCCGGGCGGCCGGGAAACTGGAAGTTTCCGGTCCAGCTTTCTCCGCCACCGATAAGGCTCATGGCCGCCTTGACAACAGGTATGGCGGTGGATCTGATTTCAAATTCAACCTGATGGGTCGCTGTCTTTAGTTCCCGTGAGGCGGCGCTGACGCTGATCTTTGCCTTTCCGCTCCCGGCGGCGGCGCGTACCCGGAATGGAACAATGAGTTCTCCGCTTTGCTCAAAACTCAAACGCCGTGTTGCGCTCTGGCCGCCTGCAAGTTCCACCCCGCCTTCGACGTTAAAAGAAAGCGTAACTTCTCTGGGGCCGTCCTTGTACATATACACGCTTACCGGAATAACTGTCTCGTCATCAGGCGAAAGCGTACGGGGCACGGTTCCAAAAACCATAAGATCCGTAGAAACCGTAACGCTCTTTTCCGCGGTTCCATAGGCCCTGCGGAGCGCCCCGCCGGATGCCCGGGCCTGCCGCGAAGCGCCCTCTCCCGAAGCGGAAGCGGCCAGAACCATAATGCGCAGCGCTCCCACATAGGGAGGCAGGGTAAATTCCTCTGTTTTTGAAGCGCCGGCGGCAAGTTCATAGGGGCCGAAGTACCTGACCACCGGGGCGAAGCGGTCGGTTTTCTTTACCGTATCGTCAAAAATATCGTCGCCGCCGCCTATGGCAAGGAGGGTTTCAAGCCGCCCGGCATAAGCGCCCATGACATGGGAGTACAGATCCCATGATTTAAGGAAAGACGCTTCTTTTGCGTAAAAGCCCGTCCGGGGATTGGGAAGACTGAACCTGGTAAGGCCGAGAAGGCCCTCGTCCACAAGCGCCACGGTATAGGCCATGGGCCTCCCGCTTTCTTCGCTCACCGTAAAGGAAACCTTTGATTCAGGTTCCCAGTTTGAAGCGGACGCGATAAGGGGTTTAAGGCGCGTTGAAGGATCGTCCACGTTTACCGGTACAACGCCGTAAAGCCGCAGGGGAAGGTCGTTTTGCGTCTGGAGATGCTGCTGCAAGAGCGTTACATGAACATAGACATTAGGCGCCATGGAAGGATCGGCGGTAAATTCATAGCGCGTAACGGTATCGGAACAGCTTATCCATTCGTTCCGTAAAACCTCGCCGCCCTTTTCTATCGTAACCATAGCCGAGGCTTCGCCGTTGGAAGGAAAGCTGACGCTGATTTTCTCGCCGGGACTGTAGGACTGTTTTTCGGGGGTGAGTATGAGCATGGCCGCCGCTCCCGCCCCGCCTTCCTGGGCTCTGCCCGCCCAGCCGGGCCAGTCTATGTAGACTATGCCGGCGGCGCTGTGCCCGCCCCGGGCGTCCCTGGCGATAACCATATAACGGCCCCAGTCAGGGTATTTGACCTGAAAATTCCACGCGGCCCTGCCCGAAGAATCGCTGAGCGCCGTTCCTCTGGCAATGGGCGTGCGGGACAGGGCCTGGGCGAATTCGGCTTCTTCGCCGCCGCCTTTTTCCCACCACCAGCGCCAGGACAGTTTGTATATGGCGCAGCTAAGCTCCACGCCGGAAAGGGGCCTTCCTCCGGCGTCAAGAACCACCAGTTCCGCCTGATGGTCCTGATCGGTAAGAAGCATATTGCGGCTCGCGTCCCCCCTGGGGAGCTTAATGCCCACATAGCGGCTGTAGGGAGAAAAATCCATTGCTATCTGTTCCGAAGAAAAAACTCCCGACGGCTCAAAGACCCTGGTAAGAAAACGGGCCTGGAGCTTGCCCGGTACGGCCTGCCCCGGGTTGAGGTTCATGGTAAAGTCCGCCCTGCCCTCACCGTCAAGATTGCCGGAAAAAATCGTAACCCGCTCCGAACTCACCCTCCGGGAAGGATCGCGGAAACTGTAATCGGAAAAAGAAGGAAAACTCGTCTCCCGGTCGGCAAAGCTGACCGAAACATCCGATTTAAGGTTCGGGGCAGGAGCGCCGTAAAGCCAGGCGGCGCTTAAAGACACCGCCGAGGGGGCCGCTTCGAGATAGGCGCCGCTTCCAAAGTTAAGGTCCATTTTAAGCCGGTTTGGCATAACGGTTTCTATCTTTATGCTCTTGGTGAATACACTGCCCCCGACCCGCACCCTGGCGGTCCAGTCGCCTGTAGGCGCGTCCTGGGCGGTGGATACGGTAATGGGATAAAAGCCGTCGACCGACGAGGTAAAGGTTCTCTGCCCGGTGATTCTTCCCCTGGGGTCTTCAAGCTCAAAGGACACCGGATGGTTTTCGGGCAGGGAAGAAACCGGATCGGAAAGGAGGAAGGTAAGGTATATGGCGTCGCCCGGGCGCCACACTCCCCGCTCGCCGTAGATCAGTCCCTTGACCCCGCTCGAGGGCCTGTCGCCTGATACGTCAAAGTGGCTTACCGCCAGGGCAAGAGAATCGTTGATTTTAAGATAGGCCCTGCTGCCGCCGCTTTTGGCATGGATAAAGGCGGCCGCGCCGGGATTGGCTATGAGCGCGGTCCCGTCCCGGCCTGTTTTCGCCGTGCTTAACACACGGCCCTGGTAGTTGATGACTTCGATATCTGCCTGGGCCACGGGCCGCGCGGTTTTAAGATCGCTTGCGGCGACAAGATAGTTTCCGTCAAGGCCCCGCTTGGCAAGGAGGCCGAGATCCGACACCAGCACATTTCTTCCTGTAGTAATGTCGTGGTCGTAGTACGGTTCATAATACGCCGGATGACAAGGATCGTTCCGGTAACGGTAGTACTCGTAGTTATTGCGCCTGCTGTTTTCGTAACCGTCCCAGTAGCTCTGTTCGCCGCTCGCGCTCGAAAAAGCCGGAAAGGTGTCGGGCGGAAAATTAAGGCCGGAAAAGTCGGCGTGGCCGGCCGAACAGACATACTGCACATGGCGGCGGCGG
This sequence comes from Treponema sp., assembly GCA_031255815.1. The sequence goes on from JAIRRU010000259.1 coordinate 7,099, forward strand.
AAACTTATCCGTATATGGAACATTCCGTCAGGGTACTTCCGGGCAAGACCGGAAAGATCAAGACCCCGGCGCACCCAGCGGTTCTTGTCGCCTTCATTCCATTCAAAATCAAAGGCCTTAACCCAGACAGGCTCTCCCACCCGGTCAAGCTCGCGCTTTCCGTCAAGATTGTTTACCTGGAGAAACTGCACCATGTTGTCGCCGTAAATCTGAAACGCCTCGACCAAAAGCCCGGAAAGGTTTCTTGTCTCCACGGCCATGGTCGAACCCTGGCTGGAAGGCAGCACGGTTCCGTTCCCCACAAAACGCGCCTCAGGAAGCTGCCAGTTTTCCTGCGTCCGGTACTGAACCGCCTGGGCAAGATAGCTCCCCCGCGAGTCCTGGAGGTCCTGAATGGAAAGCTCGGTTCCGGGGAGTATTTCTCCGCCGCCGAAAATCCGCGCGATATTGCCGTCTATCGAATAACGCAGGGACGAACTCCCCGCGAGGGACACAAAGCCCCTGAGATCCTGGTCTTTTTTAAGAGGCGAGGAGAACGAAACCTCAAGCACCTCAGGTCCGCTCTGCCTTATATCCAGTACTTCAAAACTCCCCGCCCTGGGGATTCTAAACGTGGAAAAACCCCTTTCTTTTGAACCGAGGGAACGGCCGTTCCACGAAACCGCCGCTGTGCGCTCGGCGGCAAGCTGCTTCTGGCCGTCAAAACGAAAGGAGTGGCTGTCCCCTTCGTGGGTCCAGAGGGCCGCTCCCAGTTCGGGGGCCCTGATGACCTTTTCGACGCGGGAGGCAAGCGCCCCCCGTTCCGCCTTCAAAATACCGGAGATAAACACTTCTCCGTCTTCGTTTATCCGGACCGGATCAAAGCTGACTTCCAAAAGAGGCGGCTGGGTTTCAAAGGTAAAACTGAAAGGAGCACCGCGCCTGACTTCCGCCCTGTAGCGGGTATTTGCCCTGAGGGCCCTTCTGGGGCTGAAGACCAGGGTATAGTCGTCCTTCCAGGAAAGCGTTCCCTCGGCGCGGGGAACAAGACGGAAGGTATTACGGGAAAGCGGCGAGCTGGTATCCTGTTTTTCGGTATAGCGTATTTCTATGGGGCTGTTCCGCTCTATTCTGCCGCCGGTAAGCGCGGCGACCTCTCTCGGATCGGGCGCTCCTGGTTTGGACGCACAGGAAAGGCATACAAACGCCAGACAAAAAACGGCAAAGCCGGAAAGAAATTTCGCCTTCATGGACAGCTCCTTGCGGACAGTTTTATGGGACTAATCCGGTAAAGCATACAAAAAATCGAGCCGTGTAACAACAGCCTGCGAGTCAGGCCTCAGAAAATCTGAAGTTAACTCTGCCGTTTGCGCTAAACTCGGCCTGCAAAATCTTTATGTCCCGCGGGGACGGGGCAAAGCCCGGCAAAAACGCTTG
>JAIRRU010000306.1 GCA_031255815.1 Treponema sp.
TTCTTTAATTCCAGCGCCGTGTCCACCAGCTTGAAATACTGCTCGTACAGTTCCCGCCGTTCCCCGAAGCGGCCGGCGAGATACTCAATCATCACCTGCCGCTGGGAACGGATAACCGAAAGGGCGGCGGCCCGTTTCCGCTCAATTTCCGAACGGTTTGACTTCTCATGTTCCAGGGTCCGCGCATAGTCCGCCAGGGCCTGTAACACCGCCCCCAGGGTCCCGGCGTAAAACTGCCGGGTGCGTTCCTGATGATACGCTCCTGAACGGTCAGGATATTCAGGCGCTTCCTGGTTTTCATCGTAATATTCGTCGTATTCGTCATAATCATACATGGGCATACTCCTTGTGTATTTTTTGGAACCGGACGCCCGATTCGGCGTTCAGCAATCCGCCGGGGGTGCAAATATCGGTTTCGATAAGCTCCTTGAGGGCTTTGGTCAGGGATATGGCGGTCCGTACCGCCGCCCGGCTTTCCGAACCGCCAGGCGCGTCCCGCAGCACGGGAAGAACCTCCCGCAGTTTCCCGGTCAGGACATATATCAGGTTTTCACCTTCAGTAATGCGGTCCAGTATGGCGTTAAGCCCGGTTAAGGCCCGTCCCATCTTTTTTACGGCCCGCATGATACGGGCGGCGTTTTTTCCCGCCCGGGCTTTCGCGGCGTTCCCGCGCATCCCCCAGGAAAGGCCGGCCATAGCGAGCGCTGCATAGGGAATGGGGGGCAGTTCAAAGGCCGGCCTGGCGTTTGCGCCCAGCTCCCCGATGCCTTTCAAAAGGGCGGGCGTGGCTTTATAGGGAATCCGGTCATTGGCCGCGGTGATAAAGCCGGTGGACAGGCAGGACAGCACGTCGCTTGCCCTGATGACGGGCCCTTTAAGAATGCCAAGTTCACGGCGGAGAAAGGAAATATGCTCAACCTGTATATCCTGGAAAGAAGACAGGTCAATCTGCTGGAAAGCCGAGAGCGTTTCGACCGACTCACGGATAATTCCCGTGTAGGTTTGCAGTTTCATCTCCGCGAACGCTTCAAGCCCGGTTTGAACTTTGGCCGCCTTGCGCCGGATACGCCGTACCATACGGCGATACCGGTTCCGGGCTTTCTCCCCCAGGGCTTTCGCCGTATGGTAATCGGCCAGCCCCTTAAGGCCCGCGCCGATTCCCGCAAGGCTCGCGCCGATGCCGGCGGCCTCTCCGATGGAAACCGTCACGGCGGCAAAAGAAGGTAATAAGGACAGCGGGAAAAACACATCGTACCTCCGGTAACATGAGATAAGCCGCCTCATTGAATGAAGCGGCAGGACAGAGACACATAATTACCGGCGGACTACCGGCAATGTACCGTAAACACCGGGAAACGCCGTGCGCGTTTACCGGCATCCGGTATCGTCATGTGCCGCCTGAGTAACGGAAACCAGCGGCCCCCTGATAATCATAAAGGGAATATAAAAACGGTTTTCGGCGGGTGCGCTTTCCGTGTCGCGCAGGCACAAACTGCCGTTCACCAGGCTCAAAAGATTTTCTATCCGCCCTTCCAGGGTAATGCCCAGCGAGGACAGGTACGGGGAAGGCCGCAGATTGTTCACCAGCGACGGGTCCAGCATAACCGGGACTTCAATGCCCGCTTTTCTGGCCTGGCCGCTCACATCTACCAGGTTGGTATCGGAAACATCCATGGGTCGTAACTCCTTCTGTTAAAAATAACGGGGGTACCGCCTGAAACAGGCCGTACCCCCGGCGCCGGGAACAATCCCGGTTGTTCAGGCCGCCAGCGGCATGATGACGGCGAAGGTTTCACGCGCCGCCCCCGCTTCCCTCAGTACCACGGCCCGGTGTTTTTCGTTCTGGCAATACACCGCCCATTCCGTTTTCGGGAGGTCTTCAAGATACCGGATATTCACCAGTTCGCCGGTCTGCCGGGTAAAGGCATTGAAAGCGCAGGTCAGCCGTTCGGCGAGTTTGCTGTCCCCGCCGAACCCGGTGCGGGAAAGGTCGATGCTGCCCCGCTTCAGCGTCTTTTCCGGGACCGCCTTCTTCCAGTCCGGGAACTGAATGCCCGGCACGGGAGGGGAAAAGCGGATTTGGTCTTTGGTAAGGGCGGGGCGGTAATCGCCGGGCGGCAGCCTGGTTTTAATTTCGGCCACATGGAGCCGCTTCCCGTCGGTCGCCACCAGGCGGCTTCCCGCCCGGGCGGGTTCCACCCTGATAACCGAGGCATAGGGGCGGCCCTTGCCGCCGGAACACGCCTTGGCGACAAAGAGTATCCGGGCAAACTCGCCGGGGTTATCCATGCGGTTAAACACCCGCGGCCACCCGGCGTCCGCCCGGGCCGTTTTTCGGGGCGGCCTTGGGGCCGGGGCCGGAGGCCGGGGGAAACGCGGGGGGGCGCCCTGGTTAAGGGTCTGTTTCAGGCCGGCGGCCAATCCGTCCCCGGCTTTTTTCACGTCGTCAACAATAGTTTCGAAAAATGTTTTTGGTTTACGCGGCATGGGTACACTCCTTCAGCAGCGGCTGGTTTGGAAATCAACAACCCCGCCTTGAAGGGCGAGGCATGTTGTTCTCAAAGGGAATATCAGGCGGCGTCCTGGCCGGGCTTTACGGGTTTGGCCCGGCGTTTCGCCAGTTCTTCCGTGAGGAAGTCTTTGAAATCGTTCAGTTCCTTGATGCCCGCTTCGTCAAGCCGGACGGATTTGACCAGCTGCCGGGCCCCTTCCTTTTCCTCTTCGGAAAAACAGGCGCCGGTTCCGGCTTCGGCCGTGATGATGGCCCCAATCTCTTTGATAATCTGATTTCCCTGCTCTTTAAGGCCGGGAAGGGGTTTCGCTGTTTCCGCTTTACCGTTGGCGGTAACCTTCTTGGGAGATTGCGGGGCCTGGGGTACGGGAGCGGTGCCGGCGGAGAGCCAGTCATAGAGGTCCGCGCCGAACGCTTCCCCCGGCTTATCAATAGCCTCATCCTGAAACTTCCCGGTCCGGTCTTTGGTAACCACAGCCTGGTGTTTCTGGTCCAGTTCAACCAGCAGGTCGAACTCAAACTCGATCCCCTTCCCCTGTTCCGGCTTGAGCCCGACCTTCTCCGGTACGGACTTGCCGTTCTTGTCCCCGACAACCCATTCGGTATTGCTCCGCATGGTGGCGATGATGTGCCCGGGGAAATTGAGAATGGCCTCGATAAACCGTTTCTGTTTGGGGTTGACTTTCGCCCAGGGGGAAAAGCTGTTTTTACTGGTACTCTTTTCGGCGATCCGGTCCACCTCCTCGGTTAATTCCCGCCAGGCGTGGGTCAGGGAATCGATGACCAGCACCTTGAACCCCAGCCTGACGCATTCGTTCATGGAGGCGATATAGTCATCCACTGTTTTCTTTTCAAGGTTATCCACGGTAAAGGCAAACCGGTCGGCATACTTGGAAGCCGACCGGGCTTCGGTGTCGATAACCGCAAAGGGGACGCCCATTTTATCGGCTATCCCCTTCGCCATCCGCAACGCCGTCATGGTTTTCCCGGAACCCGACGGCCCGAACAACGCGCACCGCAGATACAGGTTGGTACGCTCCGCTTTCGTAAATGCCATGTAACTCGCTCCTTTGC
>JAIRRU010000001.1 GCA_031255815.1 Treponema sp.
CCGCCGCTATCTTCCGCTCCGGGAATCCGGCGGAACAGAGGTTAAATTCCCGGTGCGGCAAGGCGCGGCCTTGTGTCGAAACGGCTTCGGCAATACACTGGGGCGTTATGAATTTTGCCGAGTTATTGGCGCCCGCCGGTTCCCCCGAGGCCCTGGATGCCGCGATCGGAGAGGGGGCGGACGCGGTTTACCTGGGGCTCAGAAGCTTCAACGCCAGAATGAGGAGCGCCAATTTCGCCTATTCCCAGTTTGAAGGGGCGCTGAAAAACCTGCGCCGGATGGGCCGGAAGCTGTATGTTACGGTAAATACGGTTTTTGAACAGCGGGAAGCGGATCGGATGTACCAGCTCCTCAAATACCTTGCCTCCCTTGGGCCTGACGGGCTTATCGTGCAGGACTTCGGGGTTGCCGCCATGGTGCGGGATTGATTTCCTTACATCAAACTCCACGCCACCACCCAGATGAACATTGGTTCCGCCAGGGGGGCAAACGCCCTTTCCCGGCACGGTTTTTCCCGGGTGGTACTGGCAAGGGAACTTTCCCTGGAGGAATTGCGGGCCTGCCGGGCCAATACCAATATGGAGCTGGAGGTCTTTGTGCATGGGGCCCTCTGTGTCAGCGCTTCCGGGCTCTGTCTTTTTTCCAGTTATCTGGGGGGGAAATCCGCCAACCGGGGGCTTTGCACCCAGGCCTGCCGCCGGTATTACCGCCCGAACAATCCGGGGGAAGATACGCCCCCGGTTGGTACCCGCCGCGGCGGGGAGGGCTACTACTTCAGCCCCCAGGATCTGCAGCTTCTCACCCGGATACCGGAACTTGCCGGGGCGGGGATAAATTCCTTCAAGATTGAAGGCCGGATGAAGAGCGCCGAATACGTGGGGACGGTGGTATCCGCCTACCGGCTGGTGCTGGACGCCCTGGCCGAAGGGGAAGGCGGGGAAAAGCTCGGGGAAAAGATTGACCGGGCTCTGAAGATACTGCGGAACGACTTTGCCCGGTCAAAGACGGAGTTTTACTATCAGGCGGGCAGGGACGATCCTTCGTCCGGGCCGGATAGCCGCCCCGGCTGGCTTGATCCCTCCAGGGATGGCGGTACCGGGATTCCCCTGGGAACCATTCTCAAGGTAAAGCGGGGCAGGGCGGGGCCCATGGGCTTAATCACCCCGGGCCGGAACTTCCCCATGGCGGGGGACTCGCTGCGCTTTCACCGGGCCGATGATTCGGAACGGCAGTCCTGCAAGCTGATCCTGGTTGAGGCCGCCGAAACTTCCGCGGCGGCCTCTCCGGCGGCTTTGGGCGCTTGCTGGATTTCCCTTCCCGAAGGTTTCGGCCCCGGTGACGGGGTATACCTGATCCAGACCAAGGCCATGTCGAAGCGTTACCCCCCGGTAATTCCCCGGGAACTGGGCGGCTTCCGGCGGCAACCCGGCCGGGACAAGGCTCCGCCCCTGGAACTCCCCCCATCGCGCGGGAAAGCGTCCTCCGGGAGAGGCGGCAGGGAAGCGGAGCTTTTTCCCGGCGGTTTTTACGTCTCCGTGTCCCGTGCGGAGGATCTCTACATCCTGCAATCGGTCCGGCCGGCGCGGGTAATACTTGCCCTGACCCGGAAAAACGCTGCCCGGCTTTCGGGCAAGGGGGAAGCGCCCCTGCCTTTTCAGAGCGGGGAGATCATCCTCTCCCTGGATCCGTACTTTCCCCAGGGGGATGAGGAAGTTTTGGCGGAAGAGATAAAAGCCCTGACGGAGAGGGGCTACCGGCAGTTCATCGTGAATAACCCGGGCCACTTTTCTTTTTTCCGGGGAAGCGCCGCCCGGCGCAATCCGGCAGATCAGTCAGCGGGGGCCGGGCCGAACCTTATCGCCGGGCCTTACCTTTACGTGTTCAACCGCTGGGCCGCCTCCTTTCTTTCTTCCCTGGGGGCGGATAATTTTGTCTCCCCCCTGGAGAATAATCGGCAAAACCTGGAGAAGAGCCTAAGCCCCGGCCGCCGTTCCCTCTGTTTTGTTACTGTCTTTGCCTGGCCCGCCCTGTTCCGCATCCGCGCGGATCTGGGCGGGATCTACGGCTTTAAGGATTTTACCGACAGCCGGGGGGAAGCGTTCCGCCTGTCCGCCGGAAAAGAGGGCTCGGCGGTTTACCCCGGGCGCCCCTTTTCCATTGTGGATAAGATCCCCTTTTTACAGGAGGCGGGTTTTAGCCGTTTCATACTGGATCTTTCCGGCCAGCCCCTTAAAAAGACCGCCTACCGGGATTTGATGAAATCCGTAAGAAACGCCGCGCCCCTGCCGGAAACAAGCCGCTTCAACTGGAAAGACGGCTTTTATCAGCCGGAGGATCGCCCCGGGGAGCCCGGCTAAAAGCCCGCCTGCTCGGATTCCGCCGCCACGAAGGCCGCTTCAGCGGCTTCCGGGGGGAAGCCTTCCACCGCCGCGGCGGCAAGGGCTTTGGCCGGCGTATCCGCGTATGCCGCCGGATCGCCTGCCTCCCGCTTGAATTCGGGACGGAATTCCACATGTTCGGCCACGATGGTTACCCGGGAATGGCTCTTTCCATCCGTCCCGTTCCACCGATCCTGCTTAAGCCGGCCCACCACCCGGACTCCCCGGCCTTTATGGCCCTGGTTGTAGCAATGTTCGGCCAGCTTCCCCCAGGACTCCGCATCGAAGAACCCCACTTCTTTTTCCAATCCTGAATCTTGTTTGAAGAAACGGTTGGAGGCCAGCGTAAAGGTACAAACCGGAGTTCCTTTTGCGGTGGAACGGAGAAGGGGATCCCGTACCAGGTTGCCTTCGATAAGGATGGAGTTGAGGTTGTTCATATATGCCTCCGCGAGGGGCATGTTTTCAAGGGCGGCGCCCGGAGACCATGCCCAAAAAAATCCGGCGGCTCACGACCGCCGCGCACGGAATTCCGTGGTACTTATATAGGGCGTCAGGGTGTGTGGCGGTTTAATGAAAAGAGAAAAAGTTGAATTTTATTGAAAAAAGCCCCCGAAGGCTTCCGCACCCGGGCCGCTTCCGGGGTTTTGCTACAGGCGGATGGTAAGAAGAAGCTTTACCATGTAAAGCTGCATGTAAAGGCTGAGATAGTCGTTGGCTTTCAGCGTTTCCAGGCTCGGGGTTCCCTTGATGATCCCCTCGGCAAGCTCTTTCAGCTCCTCTTCGGTAAGCTTGATGTGCTTTCTTACCCTTAGCGCCCTGCGCAGGTTGTCCCGCACCAGGGAATTGATATCTTCCACCAGGTTCTTCCGGGCTTCCCGGTCTAAAAGCTTGCTCCAGCGGCTTTCAATCTCCTTCAGGTAACTGTCCAGATCTTTCCCCTGGGGAACCAGATTGCCTTCCATCACTCTGGCGGAATTCACTATCTCGCGGGCGGAGGATCTTGGGGAACTTACCGCTTCCTCAAAATCAATATCCAAAGCCCGCAGGCTTACCTGCCGCGGAACTTTCTTTTTCCGTCTGAATTTCGCGAAAAAGGCCAGAATCGAGCTGATAATGGGCATGGAATACCAGAAGGGCAGGGAAAGCTTGATGTCCAGAAGGATCTCCTTGCGCTTTAAAGCCAGGAGGAGGCTCATGGGGATGAGCTTGCCGTTGTGGAAAATCCGCGAGGCCGGAGGGATAACCATATCGTTAGTCCGCTCAATCTCGTTATAAACCCAGAAGAGTTTGGGATCATCCAGAAAAGTCTTTAAAACGGGGAATTCGGTTCCAATAAAGGAAGAGAGAAGCTTATCGAATTCCGCGTCGTTTTCCATGGCGGGTTCGGTATTATAATTTCGTATCAGGTGTCTCCAGCGTGAATCGATCTCCTTTAGCACGGAGGGGCGGGCGTCAAGCAGGAACCGGGTTACCAGGGGGAGCAGGTTGCCTTTTTTTATGAACCATTTCTCGTTGTTCCTGGTTGTTATCATGATCCATGCGGGAACCTCGTTGTTCTCGCTTTCGGTGGTCTTCTTCCTGATATAGTCTTCCAGCTCCCTGTTACTGTACTGGCCCAGCAGAGCCATCCCCTTATTGTTGGTGAATTTGATGATTGAATCTGTGGTAAAGTAGTAAGGGGCCTTGTCCATGTTCGCTTCCAGGGCCCGGAAGGCGTTATCCCGCTCCCGCTCCTTTAGGGCGTTGCTTTTGAAAAGGTTGTTGCAGATTTCAATGATAAGCGCCGCCTGGAACGCCGCGATGTCCCCGCCAAGTTTCTCGTTCTTTTTCCCGATGTCGTTTTTTATCAGGGAGCAAAAGCAGACCCAGAAGAGATAGGTCGATTCCCCGCTGGACTCCAGGGAAGAAACGCAGTCCAGCGGGCTGTTGATGACCGCATCGATCGTATCCCGGACAAAGGTTTCCCTTCCCTGCATATGGGGGTAGATCTTATGGGTAACATAATCCTTGTTGTTCCGTTCCAGGAGATAATACCGGATCTTGAAGACCGCCGCTTCCAAAACGCGACGGGGGATCAGAGGCGGAAGGATCAGCGCGTTGCCCCAGTTGTCGGGAAAGCGAAGTTTAATAATAGGCAGGAAGGATTCGGACGGTTTCTCGAAGTAGGGGATCAGATCAGTTTCCAGACTGAGTTCTTCCACCTGGTCTTCCGGCAAGACGAAACTGAGGGATTCTTCGCTGGGGAAGGGGATATCCGCCCTTTTTTCAATATCCCGGTAGATTTCTTTGAGTTTTTCCACGTAGAAGTAAGGCAAAAAGATACGGCCGTCCGCCGTATCGGTTAAAAGGACACAGCGGCCGTCTTCCGTACACTGGCCCATTTCATTCCAGAATTTGATAGTCGTCTCCTGGGCCCAGGGTTTCCATTCGGGATGCCCCGGCGCCATATGGACGGCATATTTAACAAGAAAATCGGTAAATTCGTCTATTTTTATATAAGCCGAATTGTACTTGTTCGAGTAAGCCCGTAGGATTGTATAAAGATCGAGCGCCTTTTCCATAAATCCACTTCTAATATCGCCCTTTTTTCTCTCTTTCTTAAAGACAAAAATACCCCCGATACCTGAAAATTACGGAGAGAGAGGGATTTGAACCCTCGGTACCCTTACGGGTACACACGACTTCCAATCGTGCACCTTCGGCCGCTCGGTCATCTCTCCAAAAACACCTCAAACATCACTCGCAAAGGGGATTCGCCTTGCGTTCGTCCGCATCCCTGCGGACTCTCTCCAGGCCGCCTCCGCGTTTCCCGGCGCCTCCTGCGCCGCAGCCGTTCTCAAGGCTTCCGCCTTGGCATTTTCCGGGGAAACGCTCCGGTTCGAATCCCCTTTTCCGGCAGTATGCTACTTTACGGAGCAGGGGGGATTCGAACCCCCGGAACCCTGACGGGCTCAACGGTTTTCGAAACCGTCTCCTTCAACCGCTCGGACACCGCTCCAGGAAAGCAGCCCGTTAAGGGCTGTCTTTTAAAAAATATAACACGAGCCGGCGCGCATTGCCTGCTACCGCCCCCGCCTAACGCGGGCTGCCTTTAGGCAGCCCGGCGCGCCGCTCCAGAAAAGCAGCCCCTTAAGGGCTGTCTTTTTTAATACGAACCGCTATAAGCCAGTGCTTAAGGATTCGATGAGGCTGACACGATTCGAACGTGCGACCTGCAGATCCGCAATCTGCTGCTCTATCCAGCTGAGCTACAACCTCATAGGATTAAAACCGCCATATATCCATCTCAACACCTTCATTTTATTCGTGCCGAGGGTTTTTTTACTCGCCCTTCAGGGTGAGGTTGTTGTCAACGAAAAACAAGGATTCGCCTTGCGTTCGTCCGCCTCCTTGCGGACTCTCTCCAGGCCGCCTCCGCGTTTCCCGGCGCTTCCTGCGCCGCAACCGTTCTCAAGGCTTCCGCCTTGGCATT
>JAIRRU010000113.1 GCA_031255815.1 Treponema sp.
GCCTGTTACGAAAAGTACGGCAGCCTGGAGGCGCTTTTCCGATCCGCCATGATCCCGCGCCTGCCGGAGAAGGCCGCCTCAGCCGGGCACCCGGAGCCTGCCGCGGCTTCCGGTATCTGGGAGGGCATCGCCCTGTTCCGGGAAACCATGGCCCGGGGGAACAGGGGCCTCTACACCAAGCATATCGCCGATCCCTATTCCGCTTCCCCCTGCAAGCGCCTCTTTCTCAGCCTCCGCTGGCTCGTGCGGCGGGAAGGCCCGGTGGACATGGGCCTCTGGAAAAGCGTCTCCCCCGCCTCCCTCTACATCCCCCTGGATCTCCACGTGGGGCGGACGGCCCGGCGGCTCGGCCTCCTGGATCCGGCCCGCAAGACCAACGATCGGAAAGCCGCCCTCGCCCTGACCGAACGGCTCAGAGAATTCTGCCCGGAAGATCCGGCCCGCTACGATCTGGCCCTGTTCGGCTGGGGGCTGGAGGAGGGGCGTAACTCGTAATTGTCCGTCCTGCTTCCCGCTTGATATTCCGGATAACCGGGCATTGCCCATTCCGGTGAAACAATTACACAAAAAACAATAGGCTTGTTCGGGAACCGGCCGGGTTTTGGAATAAGCTCAATTTTGTACGACTTCCATGGCGATACCGGCCCATTTTTCATATACGTCCTCAAGCGATTCAAACTGGTTTTTATATTTATGGCTGACCACGTCGTTCTCCGCCGCGGTTTCCCGGGTTTCTTCCTCAACAGCCATGCCGAACATCGTGTTTTCTATGGCCTTGTCCACCTGGATAAAGGGATCCACTACCATGTCTACGGGGAAAAATTCCCACTGGTACAGGATCTTGCGGAAGCGCCGCTCGTAATTCCGGCATTCCTGATCTTCGCAGCGCAGGGTAAGCTTGTCTTCCGCATTCATCTCGTGCCAGCACACCTGATTGATGAGTACCATGGGACGTTCGGGTTTGAGGCTGTTCAGGGCCCGCCAGAGGCGGCGCTTTTCATCCTGAACCGGAAGGGACGCGATTTCGGCGACCTGTTTTGCCAGTTCCCGCAGTATGGCCCGGTCTTTTTCCCTATTGTTCATATTCATAGCTCCCTTTTTCCTTCATACATCCTTATCAGTATCCTCAATGCATCCTCAATGCTGCTTTCAAACAATTTACCGCAAAGAGGCGGAGAAGGAACAAGCCCGACCGGATAATTCTTCAGTTCGCCGGAAACCTGCGGGATTTTGCCTCGAAAAGCCCCGCAGGTCCTGGCCTCCGCTATTCTACATACTTCTGTATAATCGTTGCCAGTTCGGCGGACCCAAGGCGGTCAAGTTCCGCAAGGTAGGTGTTCCACGCGCCGTCGTCGTTGATGTTGCGGACCCCGGTGATAAATTCCACCATCACCTGCTGTTTGAAATCGTTCAGCACGGCGTTGATGTCCGCTATCCGCGCGTTGTCGTTATCGTCAAAGGCGATAGGCGGAATAAAAACGGACTGGGGCAGGGCCCAGGGTTCGTTCATGGCAGAAGTCAGATACCAGGTACCCTCGTTGGTAAAGGCCGCGTTGTTCACCAGGGGATCCCTCAGGGCGGGATCGCCGGTCTCAAGCCAGCGGATCATGTCTTCCACCCCTTCGGCCTCTTCGCCGCCGCGGAATTTTTTGTTGCGTATCATGGGGGCCGCCTGATCCCAGGTGGTATTGAGAACCTGGCTTCCGTAGGTTACGATCATGCGGTGGGACGCGGGAAGGTTGAGGATCGACTTGGTGTCGGGCGCGGCGTCCACCCAGGCCTCTCCCTTGGGCCCGATGTAGCTGTCCATCATGACTTCAAAGTTGATGAAGTAATCGTAGAGGGCCACCGCCAGTTCCGGATCCCTGCATTTATCGGTAATGTAATAGGACGCGCTTAAAATGGACCAGGGATCCTGGTTACCCGCGTTACGCTCGCCCTTGGGGCCCTCCAGGGCGCGGAGTTCAAAGAACTCCATTATGCGGTCGCTGGGCTGGACCGTGTAGTTGTTCTTCCAGGGGGCGCCGATCACCGCCAGTATCGGGGTATCCGCGCTGGCCAGAGCCCTCATCTGGTCCTGGTTCATGGAAAAAGAGTCGGCCAGGATAAGGCCTTCCCGGTAAAGGCCGTTCATGTACTTCAGAGCCTCCCGGAAACGGGGATCTTTGTACTGCTCCGTCACCTTGCCGTTGTCCAGGGCGAGGCCGAAATAGACACCGCTCAATACAAAGGGCATGAAAGGCTTGGATAAAAACGCTATAAACTGATTGAGATTAGCCTTTTCAGTGGCCATGGGAATCTCGTCCTGCCGGCCGTTGCCGTTCATATCGTGGGTCTTTACGTAGCGGAGGTATTCGGTAAATTCGTCCAGGGTTTCCGGCATTTTAAGCCCGTTGTCCCTGATCCAGGGCATAAAATACCAGTAACGGCCGCCGGAGAAGATGCAGTGAAGGCAGTCGTTTACCGAGGGAAGGGCGTACATCTTCCCGTCGTTGCTGCGAAGCCTTTCGTTCAGGGCGGGATACTCGTCAAAGGCCGCCTTGATGTTGGGGTACCCTAAAGGATCGTACTCGTCCAGCGGGATAAGGATGCCCTGGCCCGCGTAATACACCAGGTCGTTGAAATTCAGGGTATCGGTAATCAGGACTTCCGGGTAATCGCCGGCGCTTAAGAGCACGTTGAGCTGTTCCCGTTTATTGGCGGCGCTTCCCACCGTAATGTTCAGGTTTATGCCCGTCTCGTCCACAACCTTCTTGGTAAAACGGTTGTCCGCGTAGGCGTAACTGGACACCACGTTTGCCCCCCCGGACTCCGCCAGGAACAGGTTCAGGGTGGTGTTTCCGTCGGTCAGGGGCAGGCTCCCCCTAAGCCTGGCTGCGCCGGATGATCCCGATGAGGCGGCGGCGGAATCCCTTTTACAGGCCCCCATGCCGAAAAGCAGGGCGCCCGCCAGAACGGCGCCCAGGACGATAGTGAAACCTTTCTCCTTCATACAAGTCTCCTCCTAAAATATATTTCAAGGAAGCTTGTCCCTAACACGTCTGCATTACGGGCAAACTCTCTATAAACCGGAACACGGAAACCGAAGGGATCATTCCTTGAGGGAGCCGATCATCATGCCCCGGATAAAGTACTTCTGGATAAAGGGGTAGAGGGCCATCATGGGCAGGGCGCCGACTACCAATACGGCATAGCGGAGCTGCTGCAGGATGTTCTGCATGTTCTGGTACTGCTGGGGGTCCATGGATATCAGCATTTCCTGGGGCATCTGGGCGACAAAGAGGATGTCCCGCAGCACCATCTGGAAACTGAAAGTAACCGGGTTGGTAAGGTAGAGGATGCCGTTAAAGTAACTGTTCCATATCCATACCGAATAGAAGAGGATCATCACCGCGATAACCGGCACGGCCAGGGGAAGGGCAATAGTAAAGAAGAAACGTATGTCGTTGCAGCCGTCAATACGGGCGGCGTCCAGAAGCCCCGCGGGCAGGCTGTTCTGGAAATAGGATTTGACAATGATCATGTTGTAGCAGGAAAACATGAAGCCCACGATTAGGGCCCAGCGGGAACCGACCAGGTTCAGGTTCCGCATCAGGATATAGTTGGGGATGAGCCCGCCCGAGAAAAACATGGTGAACACGAAGTAAAAGAGAAAGAATTTCCTGCCGGGAATATCCTTCCGGGACAGGGGGTAGGCCGCAAGCAGGATCAGAACTACCGAAACGGAGGTTCCCCCGGCTACATAGAGCAGGGAATTGAAAAAGGCTACCCGCAGGCGGACAAAATCGAAGACCGACTTGTAGGCCCTCAGGTTAAAGTCCACCGGCCAGAGCCATACCTTTCCCTGGGTAATGGCCGAGGTGGCGCTGAAAGAGCAGGCTACGCAGTAAACAAGGGGGTAAAGCACCAGGATACAACAGGTACCCAGAAAGGCGCTGCAGGAGTAATGGAAGATCTTGTCGGAAGCGGTTAATCGTCTCGTCATGATTCCCCCTAAAACATTCCTTCGCCGGTAAGAAGGTTGGCAACCTTGTTAACCAGCAGGGTAAGGATCACCCCCACCAGATTCTGGAAAAGGCCTATGGCGGTACCGAAGGAATAATCGGGCCGCCCTCCGAGCCCTCCCGCCCCCGTTCCCAAGCCGACTTTATACACATAGGTGGGGATTATCTCCGCGGTAGCGATGTTCAGGGGATTCTGCATAACGTAGGTCTTCTCGAAATTCCCCGCCAGGATGCCGCCCATGGAGAGGATGAGCATGATGACGATAATGGGCCTGATGGTGGGCAGGTCTATATGCCAGATCCGCTGCCAGATGGTCGCCCCGTCTATGATTCCCGCCTCGTGCATGGTAGGGTCTACCGCCGCCAGGGAGCTTATGTAGATGATGGCCGAATAGCCGGTCCCCTGCCAAATGCCGGACCAGACGTAAATGTGGGGGAAGATAGGCGCCGAGCCCATAAAGTTGACTTGCGGCAGGCCCAGGGCGGACAGGATCATGTTGACCCCCCCGGATCTCATGCCGAGGAACTGGGTAAGCAGGGTTACCAGTAATACGGCGGAGAGGAAATAAGGCGCGAAGGTAACCGATTGGGTGAATTTAGTGAAGCGCCGCAGCAGGCTGTGGTTGACGCAGATGGCCAGGAGCAGGGGGAAGGGGAAGCCGGCGATAAGCCCGTAGAGGCTGAGAACCAGGGTATTCTTGATGATGTTTAAAAAGTTGGGGGAACTGAAGAACCGCTGGAAGTTGTACATCCCCACCCAGGGGCTGCCCCACACCCCCTGCCGGGGGGCAAAGCGTTTGAAGGCCATAAGGATACCGTAAATGGGGATGTAGTTGAATACAAAAACATACACAAAGGGAACGAATAAAAGGATGTACAGGTACCGGGCGTTCAGAATCCTTTGCCAGAGCGTGATCCGGTGAACCAGGGGCCGGGCCCCGGTTTCATTGCTTAGCCGCGCCATAAGAGACTCCGTCTAGTTGGGGATTTTTCCGCGCTGCCGCGCCCTTTCCGCGGGGCAGGGCGGGAGAAGGGGAAGGTAAGAGGCTGCCCCGAAAACCGCGGTTCTGGAGCAGCCCCGGGGGATAAAGATTTAT
>JAIRRU010000118.1 GCA_031255815.1 Treponema sp.
GCGCGGCCCTGGAAGACATCCGGCTTTTTAAGGCCCGCGCCGGGCCGGGGCTGAAGATCAAGGCCGCCGGGGGTATCAGAACCCGGGAAGATATGGCCGCGTTCATTGAAGCCGGGGCCAGCCGGATCGGTACCAGTTCTGCGGCCGTGCTGGTATCCGGAGGCGGGCCGGCAATTTGCGGGGATCCGCCCGAACAGGCTCCCCGGATTCATTAGACTTGTTCAATAACCCGGTTGGCTTTGAAATCAACAACCTCCCCCGCGAACCGGTGAGCGGGCTCTTAGGTATGTTGTTCTCCCGTGGTGGTTAGACTCAGGGTTTAATACCCTAAGAACGCCCTGAAGCTCCCCCGCGAACTGGTGAGCGGGCTCTTGGGTATTAAACCCTTCGCTACGAATAAGTTCGATGGAGGGTATGTGTATGAAGAGAAAGGTGTTGATTCTCTGCGGCGGCTGGGACGGGCACGAGCCCAAGCTGATAACTGAGCGGTTCAGGAACTTCCTTGAGTCCGAGGGCTTTGAGGTGAGCGTGGAAGAGAACCTGGAAAGTCTCAAGGACAAGGATCGGCTGCTGGCCCTGGATCTTTTTGTCCCTATATGGACTATGTGCAAGGAAACCCTCGGCTACGGTTTTTTCGAACCCCTTCTCGAAGCGGTGGGCGGAGGCATGGGAGTGGCGGGTAACCATGGGGGCATGTGCGACGCCTTCCGGAACAGCGTGGAGTACCAGTTTATGACCGGGGCCAACTGGGTATCCCACCCCGGCGGGGACGGCACTAAATACAGGGTAAACATTATCAGCAAGTCCAACCCCCTTACCGACGGGATAGAGGATTTTGAGGTAAGCTCCGAGCAGTACTACCTCCATGTGGATCCGGCCAACGAAGTGCTGGCCACCACCCGTTTCCCCACCGTCAGATGGTACCATTCCGCCAACGGCGAAGTGGATATCCCCCAGGTCTGGACCCGGAAATGGGGGCACGGCCGGGTTTTCTACAACGCCCTGGGGCACCACGACGATGTGTTTAACATTCCCGGAGCCTGGGAGCTGATGAAACGCGGCCTTCTCTGGGCTGCGGAGGGCAAGCGCGTCGCGGTGGAAAAAGGCTTGAAGGCGGAGGACTGGAAAACCCCCGTAAAGATGTATTAAAGGGCTTTTTCAAAGGGCGGATTTTGAAAGGCTTTCATAAAGGGGATAAGGCTATGAGTGTACAGAGGATAGGCATTGTAGGAATCGGGAATATCAGCGGCATATACCTTAAAAATCTGAACGGTATGTTCGGCAAGCGGGTTAAGGTTACCGCGGTAACGGATCTGATCGAAGAACGGGCCGCCAAGGCCTCCGCGGAATACGGTATTCCCCATATCAAAAGAACGGAAGTTCTGCTTAACAGTCCGGAGGTGGACATCGTTCTCAATATTACCGAACCCTACAATCACTACGGGGTTGCCCTGGCGGCGGTAAAGGCGGGAAAGCACGTGTACGACGAGAAACCCCTCTGCGCCGCCCGGGAGGAGGCTCAGGAGCTTCTGGCCCTTGCGGCCGCCAATAAGCTGCGGGTGGGGGGCGCGCCGGACACCTTTCTGGGAGCCGGTATACAGACCTGCCGCAAACTGCTGGACGACGGGTGGATAGGCAAGCCCGTGGCGGCGACAGCTTTCATGATGAACCACGGTCACGAGAACTGGCATCCGGGGCCGGAATTTTACTACAAGAAGGGCGGCGGCCCCCTGTTCGATATGGGGCCTTACTATCTTACCGCCCTGGTAAACCTTCTGGGGCCGGTGGCGCGGGTATCCGGTTCCGCCAAAAAAACTTTTGCGACCCGGACTATTACCAGCGAACCCCTGAACGGCACGGTGATCGATGTGGAGATCCCTACCCATATTGCCGGGGTGCTGGACTTTGCCAACGGGGCGGTGGCCACGATCATCACGAGCTTTGACGTGTACTCCCACACCCTCCCCTGGATAGAGATCTACGGCAGCGAGGGAACCCTGCGGGTGCCGGATCCCAACACTTTTGGCGGGCCGGTCTATGTCAGGCGTTTCCGCGAGGAGGACTGGTCCCCGGTCCCTCTCCTGAAAAAGTATCCGGAAAACAGCCGCGGGCTGGGCCTTACCGACATGGCCGAGGCCATTGCCGAAAACAGGCCCCACCGGGCTTCCGGCGAGCTTGCCTACCATGTGCTTGAGGTAATGCACGGCATCCATGACGCTTCGGCCTCGGGCGCCTATTACCAGCTAAAGAGCGTCTGCTCCCGGCCTGAACCGCTTGAATAGGGATAAAACACCGGGGCGCTTCTGAAAATCCGGCCGGGTTTTGCCGATTCCCCGGCCCCTTTTGTCTTTCGCTTGAATTTTAAAACAAACGCGGCGGCTTGCGGTCAATCCATCACCGTTACACCTTAAACTTCGCCACTTCCTCCACCAGGGCCGTGATGTCGGCCTTGTTCTGTTCGCTGATCGCGTTGATATGGGTAACCGTAGCGCCTATCTGCTCCGATCCAAGGGAGATTTCGTTTATCCCCTTCTCAATCAGGCGGGTGAGGCCTTCCAGATTGTCGCTTTGCCGGAACACCTCTTTGCACTCCACCGTCATATCCTCCGAAGCCTGGCGGACTTCCCCGGTAACCTCATTCAGGCGGGACACGGCCTCCAAAATGCTTTTGCCGCCGCTTTCCTGTTCCTCCATGGCGG
>JAIRRU010000128.1 GCA_031255815.1 Treponema sp.
CACGAGCTTTCCGTAAAAGACGAGGATCTGTGGATCCACTACATGAGCCATGAACTGGCGGGGCTTTCCGCCCCTGAACTGGAACAGCATTACTACACCCAGGATCCGGGGCTGCGCGAAGTTCTCGGGATAATTGCCGCCGGATGATCTGCGGCATAGACGAGGCGGGGAGGGGGCCTCTGGCGGGCCCGGTTTGCGCCGCCGCGGTGATCCTGCCCCCGGATTTTCCCCTTGAGCTGCTCGGGGATTCCAAAAAACTTAAACCCCCCGCGCGGGAAGAGGCCCGGCGGCTCATTATAGGGCGGGCTCTTGCCTGGGGTATCGGCTGGGCTTCCGCCGCGGAGATAGACCGGATCAATATCCTTAAAGCCAGCCTTTTAGCCATGAAACGGGCCTTTGAGGAGCTTTCCCGCTGCTTCGGCCCCCCGCCGCCGGGCACGGAAGCGGTAGTTGACGGCCTCTACGTTCCGGACATCCCCGTTCCCGCCCGCCCCATGGTCAAAGCCGACGCGAAGGTTCCCCCGGTAATGGCCGCCTCGATCCTCGCCAAGACAAGCCGGGATCGTCTGATGGAGTTCTACGCCCGCGTTTACCCCGAGTACGGTTACGGGGGGCACAAAGGGTACCCCACCAAGGCTCACCGGGAAGCGATCCTGCGCCACGGCCCCTCGCCGATCCAGCGGCTGACTTTTACGGTAAAGGCTTAGAGCCCCGGGCCTGCTTCAAAACCAGCCGGGTTTTGGAAAAGGCCCCTTAATCATCCTCCCGCCGGTTCTTCCTTACCACCATCCGGCGCGGCTTTTTGGGCCCGCCTTTCCCCTCCGATCCGGCGGGATCCCTCCCGGGCCGGTAAGCGCCGTGTTCACGGTCTTTGCGCCCCTGGCTGCCGTAATCCCGGCCGCCGTCCCGCTCCCTCCTGCCGTAGTCCCGGTCTTCGCCGCGCTCCCGCTTCCCGTAATCCCGGCCGCCGCCCGGTTCGTAAGGCCGCCTCTCGCGTCCCCCGCCGCCCGGTTCCCTGCCGCCTTCCCGGAAAACCTTGGAAGTGTTCGCCCGTTTCCGTTCCCTTACCGCTTTTTCCATGACCCGCAGGGATTCGTCGAAACCTTTCAGGAAGTCCTGGAGATCCTCGGCAAAGAGGATCACCGACTGGCGGTCAAAACCGGACGCGTTTTCCCGGTTCTTGCTCTCAACGATGTTGAGGTACAGATCCCCTGTACGGTTTTCCTTCACGTTGAAAAAATAAGTCCTGTTTTCCAGCATTACCCTTGTTGAAAACAACTCGCCCCGGATACCCATACCCGCCTCTCCCTTTAAGCCTCATCCGCCTCGGAAACCATACGCCGCTGCCAGAAAATCAAATCCCGTTCAAGATCCTTATCCCTGCCCCCGGCGATTTCCACGTCCGCCATGATCCTGAACACCGGTTCGGTGGCGGATCCCCGCATCCAGATTGCCGCCACAGGAACATTGTCGCGGTCAAGAAAATTTATCTTAAGCCCCCCCCGGCCGGCCTCGCCGAAGCGGGAGACGCCCCGCCTTTCAACAGTACCGTTGTAAACCGCCGCTTCCCAGCCCCTGATACCGTAGCGTTGTTCCAGTTCCGCCTTCCGGCTTTCCCATTCCCGCAGGAATACTGTCTGGTAACGATCCTTGAGGACGCCGTGATCGGCGGCCTTTACTTTCAGGACGGCTTCGCTTTCGTAAGCCCCGGTGGTGGCGAAACGGGGGAGGGAGGAGATAACATCGGAGAGATTGAAATCCTCGCGGTACGAAGCGCCCTGGCCGGAACGGTCGAGCCAGATCCGGAAAAAACCCGGCCCCGCTCCCTTCCGGCCGCCGGCCTTCCCCCTCCGCACGCTAAGGAGTTTGATCAGGGACAGGGCCGTATTGATGGGATCCCGTACCGCCGAGGGATGGGTTATGTTCCCCCCGGCGGAGCCTTCACCCAGAATGCGCACCGTGTAACCCTGTTCCCGCAGCTTCCGGGCGAGGGACACCACGTTGGCTTCCCCCACTTCGGCGCGGAACAGCTCCGCGCCGAAGGCCCGGGCGATCCGGTCAACCCGCAGGGACGTGGGATCGTTAACCGCCAGGGCGGCCTTCCGCAAGCCCCCGGCCCCTTCGCCGCCGGATTCGCCGATCCAGACCAGATGGGCAAGTTCCCCCACGCAGGCCAGGGCGAAAACCTCCTGGGCCTCCAGGCTCCGCGCCCGCTTTGCCGCTTCGTCCCAGATTACCAGGTTTCCCCGGTCTCCGTCGCAATCCGGAACATAACCCAGGATCACCGAGGGATCCTTCCGGTGAAGTTCTTCCAGAAAGAGACGGCAGGGCTCCAGGGATTCGCCTTCCGGAACGATGCGGTGGGCGATGCCGCCGGGCCTGTCGTTTATGGCATGGAAACCCAGTCCCAGGGAGCCGAGAAATTCCCGGTCAATGGACAGCGTGCGGGCCGAGCCGTTAAAATCGCAGGCAAAGCCCAGGGGCCTTTCCCTGACCCCTTCCCGGATAGCCTTTTCCAGACTGCCGTCCCCGCAGGCAACCCGGGCGGTAAAATTCAGATAGGCCGAATAGGCGTTCCGTTTAACTGCCGGGGTTTCCTGATACAGCTTCCCGAGCTCTTGCGGGTTTGCCCGGCCAAGGAGACCGGTAAGCCGGGGGATCCGATCCGGAGCGGCCATAAGGGCGCGGAATTTTTCGATGAGCAGGGCCGTGTCGTTTCCCGGCAGCACCCCGCCGTCGGCAAGGCCGAATTTAAGGCCGTTGTGGCCGAGGGGATTGTGGCTTGCGGAAATGTAGATAAAACCGATTGCCGCTTCCGCCCCCCGGGGCGCCCTTCCCCCGGCCTCCCCCAGGCTGCGGGCGTAAGACATAATCTCCGGCGCCGCCGTTACTCCGGCGTAACAGGCCCGGCAGCCCGAGCTTAAAAGGGCGCTTATAACCGCATCGGCAATGGCGGGCCCGGTAGGCCGGGTGTCGGTTCCCACCGCCACCAGGGGCGCTTCCCGTACCTCCGCGCCTCCGTCCGGGCTCTTTAACCAGGCGGCGAAAACCCCGGCCGCCCCGGCGGCGATAAGGCGGTGGGAGGCGGAAATTTCCGGGACGGCGCTCTCCTCCCCCCCGTCCGCCGCAAAGATACCCCGCCAGCCGGAAGCGGAAAGTATCATCCTCTCAAGGGCCCCGTCCAGCAAGGCCCGGCCCCGGGGCGAATCTTCAAGATCAGACAACATTATTATCAGTATAGCCCATCCCGCCTCTTGGGGCTACCGGGCCGGCTTGGGGCCGGCAAATTTTTTCCGGCGCGGGAGACGGTTCAGCCGGGCTTTTAGGGCGGGCTTGTTGATCTTAAAACGAAAAATGTTATATTGGTATTGTAAAGATGAGTGTTTTAGTAAATAATTGGGATCTGCCCGTGCAGGCGTATAGGGGCGGGCTTCCTTTAAAATCACGTTTCCGCAGCCTTTAGGCCGGAAAATTGGGTAACCAGCGTCTGCCCGTAGTCTTCATTAGGGGCAGAACCAACTAAGACGGAGGCGCGCTATGGCAGACAGGCGGGTTTACATCGATTACAACGCGACCACCCCCCTCAGCGCGGAAGTAAAAGCCGCCATGATCGAGGATCTGGAGATATACGGAAACGCCTCCAGCATGCACGCTTCGGGCCGGCTTGCCCACGGCCGGGTAGAGGAAGCCCGGGCGGCGGTGGCCAGGCTTCTGGGGGCAAAAGCGCCCGGGGAACTGATCTTTACCTCCGGGGGTTCGGAGTCGAACAACACGGTGTTCCAGACCATGCGCGTTCTGGCTTCGGGGCCGGAGGGCAAACCCAAAGATTCGGGCCGGACGGAGATCATAACCAGTTCCATCGAGCATCCCTGCGTGCTGAATTCCGCCTCTTACCTGAAATCCCTGGGTTTTACGGTGCATTTCCTTCCGGTGGACGGGTACGGAAAGATCCGGATGGAGGTGTTC
>JAIRRU010000146.1 GCA_031255815.1 Treponema sp.
TCGTGGAGGGTGATAATGTCCGATACGGTGTGTTCCCAGCCGTCGTTGCAGATCACCGGCCTTGAAGGATCGTAGGATTTGGTAAGGTGGTAGATCGCCTGGGTAAAATGCTGCTGGGCCGGATCGGTTTTTACCTGGGCTACGCCCCAGGACTCGTTGAAGGGCGTCCAGGTGATGATCGAGGGATGGTTGTAGTTTTGCTGTACAATCTCCATCCATTCGCGGGTAAAACCGGAAAGGGCGGCGTCGGTAAACTCGTAGGCCGCCGCGGCCTCGCTCCAGACCAAAAGGCCCTTCACGTCCGCCCAGTAGAGGAACCGTTCGTCCTCGATTTTCTGGTGTTTCCGCACCCCGTTGTAGCCCGCCGCCATAACCCGGTCGATGTCGGTGATAAGGGCCTGTTCGTCCGGCGGCGTTATCCCCGACTCCTTCCAGTAACCCTGATCCAGGATGAGCCGCTGGTACAGGGGCTGGTTGTTGAGCGTTACCCTGGCCCCCTCTATCCGGATCTCCCGCATCCCGAAGTAGGAGAGAGCCTGATCAACCGTTTTACCGTCTCTCTCAAGGCTGAAGCCGATGTCGTACAGATCCGGGCGCTCGGGAGACCAGGTTCGGATGCCCCATTCGCAGAGGGACGGGGAATTTACGTCTACCGAGAGGCGCAGCCGTTTTCCTGTTGCCGGAACGGTAGTTTTACTCACCTCGTCCCCCTGGAAACTTACCCGGGCGGTAAAGCTAAGGCCTTCCGTTTCTCCGGCCAGTTCCGCTTCAAGCTCCAGCGTCCCTTTTGACAGAAGCGGCGTCATTTTTACCCCGGCGATGCGGGTTTGGGGGGCGTACTCAAGCCAGACGCTCTTCCAGATGCCCGTGTTCTGCAGGTACCAGCAGCCGAAATTCTCGTTCCTCCAGCGCTGTTTCCCCCGGCTCTGACCGGTATCGAAGGAGTCCTCCGCCCGGACAGTGATGCTGTTCTTCCCCTGTCTAACCAGATCGGTAATGTCGAAGGAGAAACGGGCGTAAGCCCCGCGGTGCTCCCCCGCGAAAGCCCCGTTGACCCAGAGGCGGGTATGGTAATCGCAGCCCTCAAAGTGGAGGAAGATCCTGAGACCCTCCGGTTCCCGCCCGATTTCCAGATCCCGCTGGTACCAGACCGCGTCGTGGCGCTCCGAATCCCCTATGCCGCTGGCGGGGTACTCGTAGGTAAAGGGCACGTTTATCGTCCTGCCTCCGGGAAAATCGCGGAACCATTCCCCGCGCCGGCCTTCGTCCCCGTCGTCAAAGCAGAAGTTCCATACACCGTCCAGGCTCTTCCATGAGCCCCTGCCCCGCACAAACTGGGGCCGGGGGTAGCCCTCCTGGTAACACTTCATCGCCCTTCTCCTTAAAACTGAATCTCCATCCCGTCAAAGGCGGTGATAAACCCTTCTTTTTCGGCGGCTTGGCGGAGATCCTCGTGGTTCAGGCCGCCGTTGTGGGAAAAGTGGTTCACCGCGAACACGGTGCCCTTGTCCGCCGCGCCTATGGCAGAGAGACGGTTTTTTACTTCGATGTTGTTGGGAAGCCCCATGTGGCCGCCGCCGTCATGGTGATGCATGAAGGTGCAATCAAGGCTCACCAGGTTAAAGCGGATACCCGAAGCGGCAAGGAAGTCCCAGGTGGCTTCGGGAAAGACGCCGGTATCGTGGGCGTAGAGCAGGGCCTTGCCTTCATGCTGAACCAGGTAAATGAGGCATTCTTCCTTTTCAGCATGGCGGGCCAGGAGGGATGTTACCGTATAGCCGGCGGCTTTAACGGGTTTGAAGGGGGCCATATAATGAAAATCGTTGTACCTGGGCCCGCTTTCATTTTCTTCGGCCTTCTCAAGAAGGGCCTCGACCGAGCGGTTGCCGTAGATGTGCAGTTTTTCAACCGGGGAAGAGGCGATGAAGAGCGGCCGGCGCAATGCCAGTTCGGCGGGGAAAAAGTGATCCATGTGCGAATGGGTTACAAACAGATGGCGAATTTCGGGGAGATCCGCCCCGCCCTTAAGGTAGTGCAGGTAACTGTCGGGAGGGAAGTCAAAAAGGATCTTCCCGTCAAGGACGGCCTGGCTTCTGGTGCGCACATTTTTGCCCCCGAGCTTCTTCGCCTCGGTACAGATTTTACAGCTACAAAAAACCGCCGGTATGCCTTCTGCCGCGCCGGTTCCAAGGTATTTGAGTGTCATAGAGAATACCGTAACCAATATTTTTGCGAGAGGCAAGCCCCTGCCTCCACCCTGCGCCGTGCGCGCGCGATGCCCCATATGTTGATTCTAGGCCCCGAATACGCTAGACTTTTGCCGTATGGCATACGTAAAGAACCTCTTTGACAAAAATTTTCTTGAATACGCAAGTTACGTTATCAAGGACAGGGCCATTCCCGACCTGGAGGACGGTTTAAAGCCCGTGCAGCGCCGGATACTCCATACGCTCCTGGAAAAGGATGACGGCAAGTTCCACAAGGTGGCCAATATCGTCGGGGAATGTATGAAGTACCA
>JAIRRU010000178.1 GCA_031255815.1 Treponema sp.
ATGTTCACCCTGGGCACGTCGCATACGCAGCGCCCGGCGATCCGTACCGTGTTGGCAATGGCCTCGGGGTACTCGGGGAACAGGGCGGCCATTTCGTCCCCGGTCTTGAAGTAGAACTGCTCCCCGTAGTACTTCTTCCGTTTCTCCTCGGCCCGGAGTTTCCCGGTGCCTATGCAGAGGAGGACATCGTGGGCTGCGGCGTCCTCCCGGTTGAGGTAGTGGACATCGTTGGTAGCCACCAGGGGGATGCCGGTCTTGCCGGAGATCTCCGCCAGGGCCTTGCTGATGTCCCGCTGGGAAAGGGAAGAACCCCGCAGCCCCCCGGCGGGTATGCCGTGATCCTGGATCTCCAGGTAGAAATTCGGGTTGCCCTTTTCGTCCTTCCCGAAGAGATCCCGGTACTGCCGGGCCTTGGCCTCCGCGTCCTCAAGCCTGCCCGCCTGGATAAGCCGGGGGATCTCCCCGGACGCGCAGGCGGAAAGGGCGATAAGCCCCTCGCGGTATTCCCGGAGGAGTTCCTCGTCAACCCGGGGCCGGTAGTAGAAGCCTTCGGTATAGGCAAAGGAACAGAGTTTGACCAGGTTAAGGTAGCCTTTCCGGTTGGAAGCCAGGAGGATTAGGTGGTAGTACTTGTTATCGCTTTCGGATCCCTTTTTCTCAAAGCGGGAGCCGGGGGAAACATAGACCTCGCAGCCGATAATGGGCTCGACCGGGTTTTCGCGTTTTTCATGCTGGCCCTTGCTGTTGACGGTTTCCTCGCAGGCGGCCAGGAATTCCATGGCCCCGAACATATTGCCGTGATCGGTCAGGGCCAGGCGCTTCATTCCCAGCTGTTCCGCCTTGTCGGCAAGGCTCATCACCGAAACGGCGGCGTCCTGGAGGGAAAAATCCGAATGAACGTGGAGGTGGACAAAATCGGTCATGGCCCTATAGTACCCGCTCGGGCCCCTTCCCGCAAGGCGGAATAATCTGCTATCCTCCGGTAAGGTAAATAAGTATGGAGAAAAAAGGTATAGGGAAGGCGGATCTTCCCGCGCCGGTTCGAGGGGAGTACCCCGCCCTGGAACATATCTGGAAATTGCTTAAAGACACGGAGATGCCGGAACTTGACAGGGAGCTGGAGGAGCTGCCTTTTGTTTCCGACATCCACCGGGAGGTTAAGGCCCTGCGGGAGCTTGCGGAAAGCCTCCGCGGCGAGATAAACCAACGGAATTCCTCGGTGGAAGCCCTGCAGGAGCGGGAATTCCGTTTCCGCTACATGGCCAGCCACGACTCCCTTACCGGGGCGATGAACCGCAGTTCCTTTATCGACCGGGCGGGCCGGGAGCTCAAGTCCTCGGTCGGCCAGGGCATACTCTGCGGCATCATCATGATGGATATTGACTGGTTCAAGAAATTCAACGACGCTTGGGGGCATCAGGCGGGGGATGAGGTGCTGCGGCACGTGGTGTCGCTGGTTTCCCGGGTGCTGCGGAAGAACGATTTTATAGGCCGTTACGGGGGGGAGGAGTTTGTCTTTTTCTTTAACCGGGCGGATCTGAATACCGGCATGGCTATTGCCGAGCGGGCCCGGGAGATTCTTATGAACAATCCCATAAGCCTTGAAAGCGGCCCGGTTACCATTACCGCGAGCTTCGGTGTCGCCATGGCGGATCTGAGCGTCCCGCCGGACGACGGCGGCCATATCGGCATCCTGATTCGGCATGCGGATCTGGCCCTTTACCGGGCCAAGAACAGCGGGCGTAACCGGGTTATCTGTTACTCCGCGGCGGAAAACGCTTCGGAACTCGCGGACATTGCCGGCGAAAGCTGATCTCCGGCGTAAGGGTGCTAATGAAAACAGAACTCTTTACTTTTTGCGATTTCGCCCAGGAAAACGGCGGTAAACTTACCATCGTGGGGACATTCGACACGATAATTTCCCGGAATTTCCCCTGCATCCACCCGCAGCTCTCGGTGGTTATCCGTCTCCGTTTTGACCTTTGGGAATTTTCAAACCACAGTTTCCGTATCGAAACCCGCGATCTGGACGGGGAGATGAGCATGGAGAGCATTTCCGGCCATGTGGATGTAAAGGGGGTGGGGAACGCCACCGCCGTATCCCACCTGCTGTTCACCATATCGAACCTGCATTTCAAAAGCGCCGGGGTGGTGAACTTTGTGCTGTACATCGACGACAAGGAGCTTGTTTCCATCCCCCTCTATATCCGGAAAGGCTAGTTGATCCGGTTCAAGGGCGCCGCGAACCACACTAAGCGCACGAACTTTTGCTCCGAAAACCCCGAAAACTTCGGTTTTTGGAACAAGCTCAGTCAAAAACCTTTTCCATATCCCAGTCGGCAAGGAAAATAAAGGCCAGCGTAAAGGCCAGGTGAAAGAGGGAGGTGTTCCATTTGCCGTCTAAATCCCAGGCTTCCCAGGTTGTCGTCGCGCCATTGCGGATCATCCGCAGCCAGCTGTCGTTGCTGCATATAAGCCTGGTGCAGAGATCCCGCCGCCCGGCGCGGACAAGGCCCGCCAAAGCGGCGAAGGATATGTAAAAACTGACGTTTCCAAGCCCCTTCCCGCTGATAAAGGAGACGGCCCGCTGTTCCGCTTCTTTGCCGGGGCAGATGCCAAACAGCAGGGGGTAGGCGTTTCCCGGCAGGCTGATGTGGGAGGAGGCCTCGCTGTCCTTAAAGAGGCCCGATGCCGGATCGTAAAAGGTTTTGATAAAGGCCTTTTCCACGGGAGCGGGATCAATCACCGCCCCCTCCCCGGTAAGGGAAGCGATCTTGTTTAGGTTTTTGCAGGCCCCTATATAAAGGGCGTTTACCGCGTTGTGAAGGGCGCCGCAGACTTTCCCTTGGGGGAGCTCCGCGTCGTAGCCGTCCCGGGCGTTTTCGGGCCATTCAACGATGCACCATTTGTCCAGATTCGAGAGGAGGCCTTGCGCGTTTGAGTAGGCGTCCCGGTACCAGAGCAGCATGGCCCTTATGCCGCCGAAAACCTCCTTCAGAAAGTTCCGGTTCCCGGTGAGGCGGTAGTGCATGACGCAGAAAAACGGCGCCAGAAGGGCGTAGTCCGCGTGCTCCTGCATG
The DNA here is from genome assembly GCA_031255815.1 of Treponema sp. Next base: position 3,081 of record JAIRRU010000178.1, read on the forward strand.
AAGGAACAGGGGAAGCAGCTCATGAGGCCGGGGGTGACGGCCGCGCTGCGAAGCCAGTCGGCGATGAGCTTTTCAAAAAGCTCGTATCCCCCCGTGGCGATGCCGTGGGCCAGCGACGAATAGAGGCCGTCCCCCAGGTACTGGGCCTTTTCCCGGTCCATGCAGTCGTGGACTTCCTCCTGCACCCCGTAGCGCAGGGAGTTGACGCAGAGATCCCAAACTTTTTTTACGGCGGGATCGCCGGAAACGCGCTTCGCTTTTAGGGTGAAGGGATAGTGCCGGGCAAGCAGCCGCAGGCTGTCCGCGTCGACAGCGTAACTTTCGCGGCCTTCTCCGGGCAAAACAAGCTCCGCGTATCTGAAAGACTTGTAGTCGAACTGATCCAGCTCGTCCCCGCCGCCCGACAGGATCCACTCCTAGGCCGTGGCGGTTGTCCCCCGAAACCCACACGCGGTTGATAAGGCCCTGGTAGTAAGTATGCGCCGCCAGGATATTTTCACCGGGCCGGAGCAGGGGCGTTACATCAATCGTATTGTA
>JAIRRU010000227.1 GCA_031255815.1 Treponema sp.
GTTGCCCATGGGGGTAAGCATGAGTTCCCCAAAGAATAACCGCTAACCACACGAACCTCTTTCACGGAGAATGGAATTATACTATTTCCCCTCGTTTAGCTTGACTGCAGTATTCCTGAATCCGTATAAAAACCACCGCGGGATGAAACGCGCAATCATTTGAAAACCAGCACGGGCTTCGGGAAACCCGGATCGGCATCGATCGGCAGGGCGGAACGGCTTTCCTCCGCGTTCGGGCGAGCCGCGGTTCGCCTTTGCGCGCCTTCGCGGTTAAAATCTTTGTTCCCGCTTGTTTCTCTTATCCTGATTTTTAGTCTAATCAAAGTGCTATACCGAAAACCGGTATCGAAACGGTAATCCGCGAACTTCGGGTGAAACAGGCAGCTCATGCCGGGTAAAACCCCGCGGCTCGAACCTTGAGTATTTCCCAAAATTTCAGTTTTTGGGAAATATTCCCTTGACAGTTTTCTATTCCCGGTTTATGCTCCGTTAGTTAATTGACCTAAGAAATCATTTCAGGAGTTGCAAATTATGGACAAATTTGAAGCCAATTTTGAATCTCTGCGGGCCTACCGCTGCCCGGAATGGTTCCGGGACGCGAAGCTGGGTTTTTGGAGCCACTGGGGCCCTCAAAGCGTCCCCATGTTCGGGGACTGGTACGCCCGGAGCATGTACCTGGAAGGCAGCGAACAGTACCTTTACCATCTGCGCCATTACGGGCACCCTTCCCGGTTCGGATACAAGGATCTGGTCCGCCTCTGGAAGGCCGAAAAGTTCGAGCCCGACGCCCTTATGGATCTCTACCACAAGGCGGGAGCCCGGTATTTCGTCGCCCAGGCCATGCACCACGATCACTTTTTCAATTACCCCTCAAAACTCAACCGCTTCAATTCCGCCCAGGTTGGCCCGGAAAAGGATATCTGCGGCCTCTGGAAGAAGGCGGCGGACAACTTTAAACTTCCCTTCGGCCTTACCGAACACCTGGGGGCGACCTTCTCCTGGTGGAGCGTGAACAAAGGCGCCGACAAGTACGGCCCCTACGCGGGAGTTCCCTACGACGGTAACGATCCGGAATACCGGGATTTTTACCTGGACAACTACGAGCACTGCGTCAAAGACGGGGACATAAGCAAGATTAAGGCATGGTACACCCCGAATCCCCGGTACCACGCCTACTGGCTCTCGGTGATGAAAGAAGTCATCGATCTCTACAGCCCGGATCTCCTCTACTCCGACGGGGGCCTCCCCTTCGGTTACCGGGGGGAGGGAGGCTACACTGTTTCTGATACCGATCCCGGTTACCGGTGGGGGCTTGAGGCGGTAAGCTACCTCTACAATAAGTCCGTTGAGAAGCACGGCGAAAACCGCGCCGTATACAACCAGAAAGACCGGCGGCCCGAGATTTACCGGGTGGGGGTTCTGGATATTGAAAAGAGCCAGCTGCCGGGGATAAGCCCCGAACCCTGGCAGACCGACACTTGTATCGGGAACTGGTTCTACGATGTCCGGCAGAAGTTCAAACGCCCCGGCCACATCATCGAGATGCTGGTGGATATCATCTCCAAGAACGGAACCATGCTCCTGAACATCCTGCAGCGGCCGGACGGCTCCATAGACGAGGAGACGGAGTACATACTCCGGGAGCTGGCCTCGTGGATTCCGGTATGCGGAGAGGGGGTTTACGGGACGAGGCCCTGGAGGGTTTGCGGGGAAGGCTATTCCAGCGTGGTTATCGATCGTTTCAAGGAGGACGAGGTTAAGTGGACCGAGGGCGATTTCCGTTTCACTTCCCGGGGAAAGACGGTATACGCCTTTATGATGAAGGCGCCCGGAAGCGGGGGGGGAACGGCGGTGATCCGGAGCTTTGATCCCGGGGAGAAGGTTGTTTCCGTAAGGCTGCTTGGGGCCGGCCCGGTGGAATGGGAGCAGAGTTTCGGCGTGCTCACGGTAAAGACGCCTCCCCAACTGCCCACGCCTTACGTGAACTGCCTGGCGGTGGAACTGGGAGCGTAGAAGCCGGGCTGTTCCGCGATCCGGCATTCAGGAACGGCCCGGTTCTTCCCGGGAAAACAGGATCTTTATGCGGCGTTACACCAAAGTTGATAAACTGAAAATTGCCCGGACTAATAAATACAATGTTCTGGGCTGCATCCTCCGGAAAGGGCCCATCAACCGGGCCGCCATTGCCAGGTGGACGGATCTGAGCATCCCCACGGTTATGTCCATCGTGGACGATCTTTTCGAAAAGAAGGCGATCCGTTCCCTGGGAAAGGGGGAAACCAGCATAGGGAAACCGCCTGAGATGCTGGAACTCGTTCCCGACCGTTTCTTTTACATCGGCGCCGATCTGGGCCGCACCACCATACGGATCACCGTTGGCAACGCGGTGCTGGAACAGATCGCCTGCCTTCAGGAACCTACGGGCGATCCCTTTCCGGAAGACAAATTCGTGGCCCGCCTGGCCGCGCTGGTTCTGCGGATGGTAAAGCAGCTTAAGATAGAACCGGAAAGGATCCTGGGCGCCGGAATAGCCATGCCGGGCCTTATCGGCAGGGAAAGCGGCCAGGTGATCTTTGCCCCGGACTTCGGCTGGAAGGATATACCCCTCCGTTCCTGGCTTGAAAAAAGCCTCCCCTTCCCGGTTCTGGTAAAAAATTCCAACCACATGCTGGCCCTGAACGAAAGCTACGCCGCCGGGGAGGAAACGGCCCACGTAAGCTTCTGCGTAAACCTGGGCTACGGCATAGGCGCCGCCCTGGTAATCGGGGAGGAGATCTATTCCGGCGCCCTGGGTACCAGCGGCGAACTGGGGCACAGCGTGGCGGATCCTAAGGGGCCTCTCTGCAAATGCGGAAACAGCGGCTGCCTTGAGGCGGTGGCCTCCGGGGAAGCCATAGCCCGGCAGGCCCAGGTTCATATTGCCCATCACGGAAGATCGAAAATAGGGGAGCTTTGCGGGGGCGATCTGTCGAAGATCGACGCGAAGATGGTCTTCGAAGCCGCCGCCCTGGGGGATAAGCCGGCCATAAAGATTATCGCCACGGCGGCGGAGTATATCGGCATCGGGCTTTCTACCGCGGTAAACGTGCTGGATCCGGACCGGGTGCTTCTCTGCGGCGGCCTTATGAAGAACGGCCCGGTCTTTTTTGATTTGATAAAGGCCGCCATGGAGGAACACGTAATGCCCCAGGCCGGCAGGCGTCTTGAACTGTCGGCCGGTACCGGGGGGGAGTACAGTACCGCTACGGGCGCAAGCCGCATGCTTATGAATACCCTCTGGGAACAACGGGCGTTGCCGCTATAAATCAGCATACCCCGCCCTGAAGTTCCCCCGCGAACCGGCGAGCGGGCTCTTAGGTATGTTGTTCTCCCGCTGCGAAATCAACAACCTCGCCCTGAAGGGCGAGGTATGTTGTTCTCCCGTGGTGGTTAGACTCAGGGTTTAATACCCTAAGAACGCCCTGAAGGGCGGGGTATTAAACCCTTCGCTACGAATAAA
>JAIRRU010000268.1 GCA_031255815.1 Treponema sp.
GATTGAGAGACAGAACCTCCGCGATCAGGAAAAAGCGTTAACAGGGCGGGAGGGGCCGGGCGGGGATCTTGCCCGGGAGAGGGAGCTGATCGGGAGGTGCAAAAAAGAAGCCCAAAGCGACACGCCCGAAGCCCTGAACCTGTTTCTGGCTTTGGGCCGGGGACAGAGGCGCATGAGGCCGGAACTGTTCAAAAAAATCCAGGGGGAGGCCAGGGCGCTGCTAGCCGGGGCCGCCGAATTCTCCGGGTACCGGGTATTCAAGGCAGCCTACAGGGAAGCGAGGGGACGCCGGAAGGCGGCGGGCGGGGCCGGGAGGGAAGCGTGAAAACAGCCAAGCCCAGGCCGCCGGGAAAAGGGCCGGCGAAACCTACGGCCGGCAAGCCCCCTGCGGCCCCGCTTATCCGCTACCCTCCCGGGGAAGCGCCGACAGACAGGGGAGCGAACCATGCCAAGCGCCAGGGGCGCCCCCCGCATTTCTAAGAGGCATTATAAAGACTAAGCGCAGGAGGAGAGCCCATTGGAAAAAACAAAAGTCATATCGGTCGTGTCCCAAAAAGGGGGGTCCGGCAAGTCGTCCACGGCGATTATGGCCGCCAACTATCTGGCGGCGCTAGGGGAAAGCGTGCTGTTCATGGACACCGATTACAGCAACAGCGCGACCCTGTACTACCTTGAAAGCAACGCGGGGGAGAAAGGGTTCGCGGAATCAATTAAAAAAGGATCGGTAAGCGGAAACATAATACCGGCACGGCGGGAAAACATAGACATCGTCCCGTCGGACAAAAGCATCGAAGGCATCCGGCTAAAGGACAGGCATACGCTCCTCCGGCTGCTGGAAGCGGAATCCGGGCCGCTCTCCGTTTACGGCTACATCATTATAGACACATCGCAGGGGTATAACTTAATAACAGCAAACGCGATCACGGCATCCGACCTGGTACTGACGCCGCTCATGATGTGCCAGTTCGATCTCATGTCATGCATGGCGCTGCGGGGCAAAATAACAGAGGAATGCGGCAAATACGAGGCATGGCATTTATTTTTCAACGGCACGAACCGGCATATCCTTAACCCGAACTCCGGCAGCCACCAATACATGTCCCTATACAAAAAGACATTCAGCAACTGCCTGAACGTATATATCCCCCGGACCACCGCAGTAGTGAACGCGATAGACCGCGATATGCCTATTACGCGAAAGAGCAGCGAGAAGCTGTACAGCGCGATCCGGTCGCTCGCGAGCGTCATAGCCGGGGGAGAAGCCGGGGAAGCGGGGGCGTTCTGATGAAAGACCTCTCGCTGCTCAAGGAGCCCGGGAAAATGAGCCTTTCCCACTCGGGGACGGCGGCGCTAAGCCGGCCGGTAAGGACCGGGGATATAAAGACGCGGAAAGAATTCGAGGGGCTGTTCCAGCCCGTGCCGGCGAATTTTGAAAAGATCAAGCGGCGGATGGAGGAACACGGGTACGACGGCTCGCAACCGGTACACCTGTGGGAGACCGAAGGGGCGCCGGTACTGATTGACGGGCACCACCGGCTGCAGGCGGCGAAGGAACTCGGGATAGCTGAAATACCCGGGTACTTCCACAGATTCGGGAACGCCGAAGAGGCGGCGGAGTACGCGATAGCGCTCCAGGTGGAACGGAGGAACCTGAGCGACGCGGAGCTGCTGGCCGTGCTGAAAACAGTGGACCAGCTGAAGGCGCGCGGGAAGGGGGCGGGCGGCGAAAAAGGGAAGTCGGCAAAACGGACTGCGGAGATACTCGGGACCAACACGTCAAAGATAGAAAAGGCGCGGATGTGGAGAAATACGGGAGCGAGGAAACCAAAGGGAAAGTCGCTTCCGGGGAGCTGTCGCTCAACCAGGCGTACCTCGAAGCGCGGGCGGCGAGGGAACGGCAGGGGGAAACCCGGGGCGCGGGGGACGGCCCCGGGGAAGGGCGGAAGGAAGGGAGCGGCGGCGCCCGCTCAAACCACGGCCTGCCGGCGGCGGCCAAATTTTTAAAAGCGGCGGTAATACTTCTGTCGGAAAAGGAAGAAGGGAACGCGGCAAGGATCCTTGTCAGCCATTTTTTAAAGGGAAAAGAGCCGGCGGCGTTTTACGCGCTGCTGCCGGCAGAGACGCGGGAGCATATAGGATGCTGATACTGTGTGAAAAGCCGTCCGTGGCGAAAGAGTTCGCCCGGGCCTTGGGCTGCGGCGGGAAGAAGGGCCGTTACGAGAACGGCGACACGGTTATCACCTACTGCGTCGGGCACCTGTTCGAGCTATGCGGCCCCGAAGGGTACAACGCCGGATTCAAGAAATGGCGGGCGGAGGACCTGCCTATTATCCCCCTGGCCTGGCGGTATGAAAGGATAGAGGGCGTCGCGGAACAGGCGGAACACGTCCTCTCGCTCCTGAAGGAACATTCGGGCGATCAGATTCTCATCGCGACGGACGCCGGCAGGGAGGGGGAGCTTATAGGCCGGATCGCGCTGGGCGAAGCGGGAATAACCGACCTGGGCCGCTGCCGGAGGTTCTGGGTATCGGAAGCGCTGACGGACGCCGTTATCCGGGAAGGGATACGGAACGCGAAACCGCTAAGCGAATATGATCTGGTAAGCAGGCAGGGGTTCGCCCGGCAGCACGCCGACTGGCTGGTGGGGATAAACCTTACCCGGTATATGAGCATCGGGAACAGCGCGGTATTCTCCGTGGGGCGGGTACAGACGGCGCTCCTCTCGGCGGTCGCCGCGCGGAACGACGAGGCCGCGCGTTTCGTGGCTGAACCGTATATGGAACTGGAGGCGGCGGCAGAGTCGGGGAACGGGGCCGCCATAAAAGCGGTACTGATCAACCCGGAGACCGGGAAAACCGCGTTCGCGGAAGAAGGGCGGGAATACCTGGAAAAAGCCGGAGCCTACTGCCGGGACAACCCCGAAGCGGAAGGGGAAGCGGAAAGCGCCCGGAAAAC
>JAIRRU010000323.1 GCA_031255815.1 Treponema sp.
TACCAGCTTACCGGGCCGCCGGGAAATTAAGCCACGAACGGCACCAACCACACGAAACCTTAGCCGAAAACTTCCCCGGACACCGGAAATCTTGGCAAAGTCAGGGCTATCGGAGTAGAAGTTCGTGGTGTTCGTGTGGTTAGTGGTTATCCCTTTATCCCTTTATCACTATATCAGTTTTGATACCCGGGGCAAATTTTGACACTGAATTGGAGGGGCCTTTTTCTGAAAGCCGGGGAGCCGCAGGCCCCCGGCCGGGGCGCCGGAGAGCTAATTCCTTATCCTGTAAGGAATTAGCCGGAGAATCAAAAGTGATGTTTTTAATCAATACTGATTGTTTACAGAATTCGATGCCCGGCGGCTATAATAACCAAGCTTGTTTCAAAAGCCGCTGGCTGCGGAAACTTCGTTTCCCTGGGAACAAGCCGTGATTTTCCGGCAAGGAGAAAAAGGAGGAAGGATGAAACCTGTTCCCCGCGGTAAGTTAAGCGCCGCGCGTTTTTTCCGGGAATGGCAGCTCTACGCCCTGGTTTTCTTTCCCCTGCTGTTCGTGCTGGTGTTCAAATTCGGCCCCATGTTCGGCCTGGTTATCGCCTTTAAAGACTACAAGATAGCCCGGGGCTTCTGGGGGAGCCAGTGGGTCGGCTTTGATGTTTTCAAGGCCATTTTCCGCCACCGGGATTTTCTCCCTTCCCTGCGGAATACCCTGGCCCTTAACCTCCTGGATCTCCTTATGGGTTTCCCCATGCCCATCCTTCTCGCCCTGATCCTGAACGAGATCCGGGCGCGCTGGGTAAAGCGTTTCTCCCAAACCCTCTTGTACCTGCCCCACTTCCTGTCCTGGGTGATCATCGGGGGCATAGCCCTCCAGCTTTTCAGCGGCACCTTCGGGGTGGTGAATAACGTGATGGAGCTTCTGGGCGGCCGCCGGGTTCCCTTCCTGACGGAGAAGTACCACTGGGCCCTAAGCTATGTCCTTATCGGGGTATGGCAGTCCATGGGCTGGGGCACCATCCTCTATCTGGCGGCTATTTCCGGCATCAATCCCGAACTGTACGAGGCTGCCATTGTAGACGGGGCCGGACGCCTGCGCCAGTGCCTGAGTATAACGCTCCCCTGTATACGGAGCACCATCGTGATACTCCTCATTATGAATCTGGGGAAGATCATGGGCGGTTCCTTTGAGCGGATCTACGCGCTCCAGAACGCCATGGTTCTTGAGTTTTCCACCACCATCCCGGTGCTGGTGTACCGCTGGGGTATCCAGGGTTCCAACTTTAGCAGGGCTGCGGCCCTGGGTTTCTTCCAGTCCCTTATTGGTCTTGGTTTAGTGCTGCTGGCCGACCGGATCGCTAAGAAACTGGGCGAAGACGGGCTGCTTTAGGAGGCGCGGGATGGCGGATCTGGTTTTTTCCCGGCGGGGGCCGGCCTATTGGTTTTCCCGGGCGCTGCTGTACTTCTTTCTCATCACCGTAACCCTAAGCTGCGTGCTCCCCTTCATCCACGTAATCTCCAAGTCCTTTAGCGCCGAGGCCTATGTAATCGCCAATAAGGTGTTCCTCTTGCCCAAGGGTTTTACCCTGGAAGCCTACCGGAAGGTTTTTGCCGATTCCAGCATAATCCGTTCACTGTTTGTAACGATCCTTGTAACGGTACTGTTTACCGCCCTGGGTATGTTTCTTACCACCTGCGCCGCCTACGCCCTGTCCCGGTCTCAGCTTGCCGGGCGCGGGCCCTTAACTTTTCTGTGCATGTTTACCATGTATTTTTCCGGGGGGATTATTCCCGAATACCTTTTGATCAATTCGCTGGGCCTTTTGGACAGCATCTGGTCCCTCGTCCTCCCCCTCTCTTTCAGCGCCTACAACCTGCTGATCATGAAGAACGTCATGAATTCTTCCATCCCCGCGAGCCTTGAAGAGTCGGCGCGGATAGACGGGGCGGGCCACTTCCGCATCCTCTGGAGCATCTTCCTCCCCCTCTCCAAACCGATCATGGCTACCCTGTCCCTGTTCTACGCGGTGGGCCGCTGGAACGCTTACCAGGACGCCCTGTTTTATATCAAACAGCGGACGGAGCTCCGGCCCCTCCAGCTTAAACTGTACTACCTTATCGTCCAGGCAAGCGAAACCTTCCAGCTTGAAGCGTCCAGCGTATCCCTTACCAACCCGGAAATACTCAAGGCTTCCTGCGTGGTATTCGCCACCCTGCCCATTCTCTGCGTGTATCCCTTTCTGCAGCGTTACTTTGTCCAGGGCGCCATGATAGGGGCGGTAAAGGAATGAGGGGCCCGGCGGGGGCCGTTCCATCGGAATAATCCGCAAGGATTATGATAAATTTTCGTTTAGGAGGAGAGGAAAATGAAAAAATGGCTAAGCCTGTTTCTGGTTTTCGCGGCGCTATGCGGGGCCTTTGCCGGGGGGCGGCAGTCCCCCTCCGGGGCAAGCGCGGGCCCTGCCGGTACCGCGGATTATTCAAAGGGCTTCCCCCAGCGGGTGAGCATCGAGATCCCCGTGTACGAGCGGGCCTTTGAGGGCTGGAACGTAAGCGACAACTACTGGACCCGCTGGATTCAGAGAGAATTCGGGGACAAGTACAACGTAACGGTTCGCTACGTCCCCATTACCCGGAACGCCGAAGTTCAGGATTTTACCCAGCTTCTGGCTTCCCACCGGGCCCCGGATATCATCTTCCACTACGATATGCCCCAGGCCCTGGCCTATTACAACGAGGGGGTTATGCAGGAAATTGACTGGGACGAAGTCGCCCGTTACGCCCCCACTTACTGGAGGTACAGCGGGAATACCATCCAGCAGTACGGAACCATCGACGGCAAGAAGATGTTCTTCTTTGCCGAGCGGCCCGCGGCGGATAATTACACTACCTTTATCCGTAAGGACTGGGTGGAGAAGGCCGGGTACCGGGTGGAAGACTTAAAGGATCTTGAAACCTTCAACGCCATGCTCGTCAAATGGCGGGATCTGGGCCTGGGCCTGTACGGTATCAACCTGGTAAAGGATAACTTTACCCACAGTTACGCTTTCCGGGATTGGCCGATCAACGAAAGGGAACGCACCCTGTACTCGGAACTGGCGGTGGCCGATTTTACCTGGAAACCCACCCGCGACTACCTTAAAAACATGAACTACATGTACAACAACAACCTGATGGACAAGGAATTCTACCTGAGGGATACGGACGCCAAATGGAAGGCCGAATTTGTGGCGGGCCGGAT
>JAIRRU010000080.1 GCA_031255815.1 Treponema sp.
AACGGGAGGCATGGGACCAACTTAGCCGATATTACCGGCGCCGCCCTCCGCGCCACCTATCCCAAAACTTCGCCGGCGGCGTCATCGAACCACAGATCCGCGTCTCTGCAGCCGGGGGCTTCCCAGCTTAAAAAAATTTTGATATTATTTTCTTAATGGAAACATGAACGAAGCTCCCCGCTCCGGAAGCGGGGGGTTAGACTTTACCGCGAAAAGGAGAACGTTTTGTCTGATACCACCCCGCCTTCGGTCAGGGTTCGTCGGCCCATTGGGGCCAAGCTGGTGGGCATTATCTCCGCGCTCCTCCTCCTTTCTCTGGGGGCGATTACGGTTCTGGTGTCGGTGATGGTTTCCACCGACGTGCGGATCACCGCGGAAGACAATAACTTTACCCTGAACCTTCGTTCCGCGGCCGAGGCGGAGCGGGCCCTGGAGACGGTTCGGAACGAGGCTCTGCTGCTGCTGGATATTCTGGATGTTCTTGAGCCGGAACCGGCCCGGACGGCGGTGATCCTCTTCTTCGGACGGAACCCCAACGTCGCGGCCATAGCGGGCGCGGATACTCTGATCAATGAGGCCTTCTTCCGCGCCGGCGGCCTGGATCCGGGGCTTGTAGACGATTTTATCCAATCCGAAAAAGAGGCTCTGGAACGGAGCCGCGCCGGGGAACTCCTCCTCCGCAACGGGGCGCCTGTCTTCGGCCTCCCCCTCCTGGCACTGTTCCTCCCCCGGGAGGACGGGCCCCGGGCAGTGCTCTTTTCCCCCGAATCCCTGGCCGGAACCTTCGGCGCGGGGGCAAACCTTTCGTTCCTGGTAAACGACCGGGGAGATCTGCTGATTCACCCCGACGACAGCCTTACCATGACCGGGACGAACATGGCGTCCGATCCCTTTGTCAAGACCATGCGGGAAAGCGGAGACGAGAGCCTCCAGACCCGCTATACCGGCGGAGACGGGAAGGAATACCTGGGGGCTTTCCGCAAACTGTCCCTGGCCAACATTGCGGTTCTTACCACCGCGGAATACGAGGTGATCTTTGAGGGGGTAAACGCCACTACCCGGCGCAACCTCTACCTCTCCGGGGCGGTACTCTGTGTTGCCGTTTTGTTCATCTGGTTTTTTTCCCAAACCATCAGTGTTCCGTTAAAGAGCCTGGCCACAGCGGCGGAGCGGATCAAAAATGGCGAATTCGAACAGCGCCTCACGGCGCGGGGAAAGGACGAAATTAGCCTTTTAACCGAACGCTTTGTGGAGATGGGCCGGGGCCTGGCGGAACGGGAACGGCTGCGGGACAGTTTCGGCCGTTTTACCAACAAGACCATCGCGGAACAAGCCATGCGGGGGGAACTTGCCCTGGGGGGCGAAACCAAACAGGTAACGGTGTTTTTCTCCGACATCCGCTCGTTTACCGCGATTTCGGAAAAGCTGGAACCCGCGGAGGTGGTGGAATTTATCAACGACTATATGACCCGCATGGTAGACTGTGTGGAAAAAACCAGCGGAGTGGTGGATAAGTTTATCGGCGACGCGATTATGGCGGTCTGGGGCGCTCCTCTTTCCGCCGGATCTCCCGCCGGGGACGCCTTTAACTGTGTCAAGGCGGCCCTTATGATGCGCACGGCTCTACAGGAGTTCAACCAGGGCCGGGGCGGGGACAGGAAGCCCCGGATCAGGATAGGCTGCGGGATCAACACCGGGGACGTGGTGGCCGGCCAGATAGGATCGAGCCAGCGTATGGAGTATACGGTTATCGGGGATGCGGTTAATCTGGCAAGCCGGACTGAAGCCCTGAACAAACCCCTGGGGACAGATATTCTTATTACGGAAAATACCTTCGCCCTTATCGGCAAATATCTTATTACGGAAGAAATGCCGCCCATAATGGTAAAGGGAAAGGAAAAGCCGGTCAGAATGTTCGCGGTGTTAAACCTCCTCGGCGACGAAAAGACTGTACGCAAACCGGCGACTCTGGCGGAGTTGCGGCAGATTTTGGACATTCCCGCCCCGGATATAGATAAAGTGGACGTCAATGCGGAAGAACAGAAATACAAAATTCAGAGCGATTGACGCGGCGGTGATCTGTGCCTGCCTGCTGGGAGTAGCGGCATTTTTGTTCCTATTCTACAGGGATTTGAACCGATCCCTCAGCCGGTTTAACGAGGAACCTGTCGGTTTTATCGTGTCCAGTAGCCGCGCGGCTCTGCGGCGTTTCCAGGACCGGAGTCTCTGGGACCGGCTGCGGAAGGAAACGCCGGTATATAACGGTGACTTTATCCGTACCGCGGAGCGTTCGGATGCCGCTATCGCCTTCCCCGGCGGAGACCTTGTCGGCGTTTCGGAGAACAGCCTTATCCGCGTCTTTGCCGATTCGGGAGTTCCCCGGATTGATTTTGCCCAGGGAAACATCAGCGTTCATGCCGGAACCGGGGAAGGCATTACCGTTTCCATAGGCGGAACCCAGATAAGGGCCGGCGCCGGCGCCGTGGTAACCCTTGACGCCGGAACCGGGGAGGAAGAGTCATTCAGCCTCCAGGTAATCGAGGGGGAGGCTTCTTTCGTTACCTCCGACGGGGAGCGGGAATTGACCGCGGGAATGGCGGTCAGCCTTGAAGCCGGGGGAACGGAGGCGGGGGAAACCGCGTTTTCCGTCCTTGAGCCCAGGCCGTCGGCCCGTTTCCTTGTCCCGCCGGATGCCTCCGCTCCGGTGGCGTTTAGATGGAACGGCGGTTCCGGGGCCGTCCGGCTTGAAATAGCCGGAGACCGGGACTTTAACCGTCCCCTGACGGCGTGGGAAGGCGAAGCTACGGGAAGCGCGGGCTTGATTACCATGGAGGTTCCGCCGGGAACCTGGTGGTGGCGGGTTTCCCTGCCGGATGAAGGCGCGCCGGGCGAAAAAGCCCGCGGACGGTTTTCCGTAACCGGCGTCCCGCCGCCCGCGCCGGTTTCCCCGGCCCCGGAAGCGGCCTACCACTACCAGACGGAACCCCCGGAACTGCGCTTCCTGTGGGTCGCGCCGGAAGAGGTTTCCTACTGCATACTTGAGGCGGCGGACAATCCTGAAATGGCTAATCCTGTTTTACGGACCGAAGTCCGCTATAATTCCCTGGTCTATTCCGATCTTGCCGCCGGGCGCTGGTATTGGCGTGTTACGCCGGTGTTTCCCATCCTGTACCAGGGAGCGGTTCTCGCTTCCCCGGTTGTTCCGTTTACCGTTGTCCGCGGCGATCCTGCCCCGCCGTCCCGGAGCCCTGAAATTGTGGAAGCTGTTCCGGCGGAAACGCCGCCTGCCGAAGCCGTCCCCTCCGAAACGGCCTTAACCGCGGCGATTGAAGTTCCCGAAGCCGCCTCCCCCGTAGAACCTCCTCCGTCACCGCCGCCGCCTCCTCCTCCGCCACCACCCCCTCCGTCACCGCCTCCACCCCCTCCGTCACCGCCTCCTCCACCGCCGCCACCGCCACCGCCTCCTCCCCCTGCTCCGCCGGAAAGCCGGAGGCTGCCGCTTACCGCCGCGTCGGGACGGAAGCCGGAAAACGGATACACGCTTACCCCGGAAATTCTGCTGAGATCCCGGATTATTGTCTTTAGCTGGAACCCGGTGGAGGGGGCGGACTTCTATATCTTTACCCTCTTCCATGAAGCCGATTCCGGAGCGCGGCGGCCCGTTATCAGTTTTGAGGGGCCGGAAACTTCCTATACTCTGGAAGACTTAAGACTTTTGGATTTGGGCCGTTTTGTCTGGCAGGTTGAGGCGGTAAGCCGTGAAACAAGCGAGGCCGCGGAAAGAAGAGGCCCCCCCGGAACGAACTGGTTTGCCGTGGATATTCCCCAGCCGTCCGTGCCCCGGGCGGGTGATCCGGGAGCCTTCTATGGCAGATAAGCGGGTTCTCCTTGCGTTGTTTTTACCTTTTCTTTTGGCTCTCCCCCTTTTGGGGCAGGAGACGCCGGGAACGGGGGGATTCTTTTACATCGAACGAACCGGAGAGGAAAACCGGTTTATTCAGCGTCTTGACTGGGAAAGGGATGCCCATGCCTACCGGTATGAAATTACCATAGAGGAAAGGGACAGTTCCGGGGAATACGCCGAAATTCTGCGGGAATTCCGTATGGAAAATTTTATCGAATTCTCCCTGGCTCCCGGTTTATACAGGTACAGGATACAGGTCTACAATCTTTTAAACCGCCCGGCGGGGGTTTCCGACTGGATACCTTTCAGGGTGATTCCCGCCCTACAGCCGGAATTACATTCCTATACCCAGGAATATTTTCCCCCCGGCAAGCCGTATTCCAGGGGCGCTCTGGAGATCACGCTCTATGGCGCGAACTTTGCGGAGGGGGCGGTTCTGGACATTCTTCCCCTGGATACCGGCGGTGATCCCGTCAGGCCCGCGGGCTACTCCGTTTTTGAGGAAAGCATCCGGCTGGTCTTTGACGGAAACATACCCGTGCCCGGCAGGTACAGGGTAAATGTCAGGAATCCCGGGGGTCTGAGAAATTCCCTTGAGATAACCGTGACGCCTCCTCCCTTTATTGCCGGGGATTCCAGCGCTCCCCTTTTCCTTGGTTTTTCCATTTCGGCGGAATATACTCCCCTGGTTCCCCTCTACGGATACTTGTTTACCCCCTTTGATCACGGCTTCTATCCCGCCGGAGCTTCCCTCAGAGCGGATCTTATGCCCTTTAGCCGGCCCTGGGGAGACCTGGGTCTGGAACTGGCCTGTTCCTGGAATATGCTGACCGCCGGCGCCATGGAGGTACATCTGGGGGGCCTTCATCTGAACGGTATATATCAGCGGCAGATCTTCGGGGAAAGGGCGGCTCTTGTTGCCCGTCTGGGCGCCGGGGCAGACATTCTAAACGGAACAAACTACGACAAGGCCGCCTCGATCTTTAACTGGATCCTGTCGGTGAGCGGCGGGGTTTCCCTTCGCTGGTTTTTGCCCTCCCCCGGGAATTCCCCGGGAACGGCGGCCGGAACCTTTTATCTTGAAGCCGGAATGGAGTATACCCAGCTTTTCGCGGTGGATTCCCCCGCGGCTTACATCAAGCCGGGTCTGGGAGCGGGCTGGAAGCGTTAAGCCCAAAAACGGCGGGACGCCCGTGAATGTGTGCTATAGCGCGTCTTTTTTACCGGGTAACATGGCGTGCCCCCGTATGTGAATAATTTCCCGGGGTTTTGCGAAGCAAAACCTCCAGGCACAAAAATGACGGGATGTCATTTTTGTGCAGCGCAAGGGATTGGAGGGGTGCGGCAACCGCAGGTTGCCTGGCAGCCACGACGCGCAGCGGCGGGGCCGGAGCCCCGGAAAGCCCGGTTTTTTGCGGCGCGGCCGCAAAAAATGCGCCCAAATTTATAAGGCATTGTTTATAAAACATGCAATTACTTCTATTCCATCCTCCATTGCGGGGTTTTATTTTATCCATTTACAAGAATGAAAATTTGATTTTCAATGGATTACTGGAGGCATATCATGATAAAAGCAGTTCAGCTTCGTACCGAGTACCGTGAAAATCCGATGGGGCTCTTTACCGGGACGCCCCGTTTTGGATGGAA
>JAIRRU010000018.1 GCA_031255815.1 Treponema sp.
ACCGCCAGGAACCCGGAATTCACCCGGGCCCCTAATCGCCAGCAGTTTGTTGCGCTTCACGCTTAAACCCCGAAAACCGCCTCTCAGGCGGTTTTCTATCTCGCAAACTGCGTAAGGAGCCCGTTTATCACGGTTTTTGTGTCTTTTTCCCCGGAAAAAACACAAAAACCTACAAGTGCAACAGGCTCCTAGCGCTGGCGGTTATAGGCGGTTTGGGCCACGGTGACCCACTGCTGAAGACCCAGGTTGTCCAGTTCCCTAAGATAGGCGTTCCAGGCGGCGTCGTTGGAGACATCCCGGGAACCGATTATAAATTCCGCGATGGACTGATCGACATAGGTGTTGACATTGGTAATAGGCTCCGATAACCGGGCGCCTTCGTCATTTGTGTATTTAAGCTGGGGCAGTACATACCTGGGGTGGGCATCGACATAATACTCGTTATGGATAATGCTTACCTTGGTATCCTTGTCCTCCGGATCGTAAGGAGGCCGCCAGGCATAGGCAAGGCGGTTGGTATTCACCTCTTCCATGGGGGCGTAGCGGGGGTTTTCATTGTGCCAGTGTTTGTCGGTGGGAGCCGCCCAAGTTTCCGTCAGGACCACATAGAGCAGGCTGGGATAAACCCCGGACATGACATTGCCGTTAATGTTTTTATACTTTTCAAGATCCTCGGGCTTTCGGGACCAGTCTATCCCCTCTTCCCCCCACCGGGCCGCCATGGAAACGTCAATGTCCATAAAGGCATCAAGCAGCTTAAAGGCCTGCTCCTGGTATTTGGATTTAGAGGCGATAAAACCGTTCTGGCTGGGAATATAGTCGGTATAAGGCGCCCAGGATACCCCGCCAGGCCCCTTGAGGGGAGGAATTATCATTATCTGGGCATAGTTGGGGTTTGTCAGGCTATTGGGGAAATTGCTTCCGCTGCCGAAACTGAGGAAACCTACCGTCATGGGTTCCGCGTTGATGGTGGATCTGAACTGCTGCTGATTATTGGTAAAGATCCCCGGATCCAGCACCCCCTCTTTAAAAAGGCCGTTAAGGTAAACCAAGGCCTGCCTGAACGCCGGTTCCGTAAAGGGCGCCGTAACCCTGTTGCCTGCGGAGTCCAGGGAAAGGGCGCCTTTGTTATAGAAGATGAACGCGTTGATCAAGGCCGCAATGACATTCTCGCCGTACCCGCCGGTGTACTGGCCGGTTATGCCGATTTCGTCCCTCCTGCCGTTCCCATTGGGATCCCTGTCCCTGAAAGCCAGAAGCACGTCTTTCAGTTCCTCCGTGGTGGAGGGGGCTTTGAGTCCCAGCTTGTCAAGCCAAGACGTGTTGATCCACATACGGTGATGCGCCAGGTTCCATGTCTGGGGCTGGTAAAAGGGAAAACCGTAAATATTCCCATCCGCGCTGGTTATGGCGCTGGAAATGAGGGGCTTCAACTCCGGTCTGATCTTCGTGTAGTTCGGGGCCATTTGAGGATCCGCCAGCCACCTGTTCAGGGGGATAAAAGCGCCCTTACTGCCGTAATCAAGAACCTGTTCCGCGGGAAGCCCCGGAAGGAGAATATCTGTCAGATCGTTAGACACAACCATGAGGGCTATCTTGGTTTGCCGTTCGGCGGTATCGGTAGGCAGCATGTAAAAATCAATGTTGAGGTCAAGCCTTTTTTCCAGGAGCTGGGTCAGATAGTTGTTTTCGTAGTCCGTGATAAAGGTGTTTTGAGACTCGGCAACCACAATGGTCGGTTTAGAGAGCCCCCCCCCCCCCGGCGCTGTCTGTCTGCCTGCTTCCGGTCGCGCAAACAATTCCCGCGCTCAGGAACACCAGGAAAAGAGCCGTAAAAAACGTTTTCCAGTTCATGTCTTCCTCCAAAAGAATATATTTATCGTCAAGCGGCAGTACCGCCCTAGCGATCCTATTTTTTTTGAAACAAGCGCCTAGATCCTGCTGAATCTCAGGGTAAATTTTCCCGCCGTATCCGTATTCCCGCATACGAGCCGCAAGCGGTAAATAGCGTCTTTGTTCCAGCCCTGGAGGAGGCGGGGATCCTTCAGGGGGATCTCCTCCAGCTCCGTGCCAAAAACCGTATCATCAAATTCCAGTTTTAAGCGCCCGCTTAGATCCGCAGTGCCGCCGCTAATACGGGGCCGGTCATGACAGATAAAGTTCAATTCGATGGCCGCACTCCGATGCGCGAGGGAGTAACTGTCGCTAAGGGTTAAATCCTTGCCCCGGTTAAAAAGGAAGTCCCGGCGCCAGGTCAGTATACCCGCATCCTTTGGATAAGCGCCCGCAATATCCAGGGAAAAACGCGCGTTATTGCCATCATCGGAAAAAGAAACATCCCGGGCTTTGTAATTCGCTCCGGGCAACTGTTCCTTCCCGTTTATCAAAGGCGTATTGTGGTAGCAGGACCTCATAGTCCAAATGCTGTAACGCTTATCGCTAAAGGTAAACTTTGTATAGGTTTCTACACCGGCATCGATTATTACCGGTTCGCCATCGGCATACAGGATGAAATTTCCGATATCGTTGTGGTTATGGCTTTCACCGTTATGGCCGCCCTTGGCGGAAAAGAAAAGCCCCGAGGTACCGGAACCGCTGTCCCTGCATACAGCCACCTCTATGCCTTTAAACCAGGTTGATGCAGGCAGTTTAAACGGGGCCTCCCCTGTTCCGGCTTTTCCGGCCGAAAAGATATTGGAAAACATCCTGAACAGAATAGTGCCCATCTGGGAAGGCCGGACATCGGGTACACAGAATTGGTTTTCTTTCAGATAAGAGGTAAAGCCCGCCAGGGCGTTTTCTCCGGTTTCCCGGGCGGCCCGCTCAAGCAGCCCTACCGGGGGCGAGAGCTTTGGGGGAGCATCGGCATAGTTCACGTAGTGGTTCTTCCCGATGTAAACTTTGTAAATATAGGAAACCATGTTCCGGATCTTGGGATCCCGGTAGAGATAGGAAACATCGGTGACGTAACTTAATTCTTCTATGCAGTCGTAAAACGAGGCGCCGGCGGCGTTGAAATAGCCGGGCCCTTCATCACAGCCGCCGTCGTCGGCGTAAAAAGCTATGAAACGATTGGCGCTTCTAACGGCCTTGTTTAGCCCTTCTTCCGCCCGGGGAAAAATCTTCGCGAAAACGAGGAAGGCAACGATAATGTTGGAGTTGATCCAGGGGTTCCAGTTATTTACCGGGTTTTCGTGGTTCAGGCCCATCCAGCCAAAATCACTGCTTTCCAGATACGGTCTGAGGATCCGGCGCTCCGCCTCCAGCTCTATCCTCCGCTTTACCAGGGGAGCGACACTGCCTATGGCATCGCCCAGAAAGTAGTACACCCAGGAGAGGAGCGATCCGGTTTCCGCGGCAAAAAGATCGATATAGATTCTCTCCTCAAAGTCTATGAGTTCGTGGGGCTCTTTTTGAAGCTTATCATGGATACTGTTGTTGTGGGCAGGAAGCACCCAGGAAGTTTCCTCACAGAGGAGCCACACACCGTTAATGATGTCGTCAAGATATTCGCCCCTGGCCTCGATACATTCCGCCAGAACCAGCTTGATAATATCGCTGCGCCTTCTGAAATACCGTTCCTCGTAATGGGAACGGTTCCCGTTTCTAAAAAACTCCATGTACATCGTCGCCGGCAGGGATTCCCACTCCTTCCCCTTGAGCAGCTTCCCTTCCTCGCTGCCGAAGGTTCTTATCTCCTCAGGCAGGCTTTCCCAGCCCCGGCGATCGGAATACGGGGGAAAGGGCTTAAATTCCCTGGAAAGTTGTATCAGTTTAATCATACCGCCTCCTCTTAAAGCGACCATACACTACCCAGCCGGGCTAATTTTGAAAAACCATGAGGAATTCGCCGGAACCGCGTAGCCCGGCACATTGTTTACCAGTAATTGCGGGGGAGGGGGATATATTGACTCACAATGAACATTTTTC
>JAIRRU010000250.1 GCA_031255815.1 Treponema sp.
CACCTGGCTCTTTCCGGCGGCATTGACTCGGCCCTGGTGGCCTATCTGGGGGTTAAGGCGGTTGGGCCGGACAGGATCGCCTGCTTCAGCCTGCCTTCCCGTTTCTCTTCCCAGGGTTCCCGGGACGATGCGGCGGAACTGGCGGCCAATCTGGGCTGCCGCTACGAGACCCTTTCCATCGAGCCGGTGTTTGCCAGTTTCCTCTCCGCCCTGGAGGGGGTCTTCGAGAAACGGCCCTTCGACATTGCCGAGGAGAACCTGCAGGCAAGGATACGGGGAACCCTGATGATGGCCTTTTCCAATAAATTCGGCTCCATGCTCCTTACCACGGGGAACAAGAGCGAGCTTGCCATGGGTTACTGCACCCTCTACGGCGACATGAACGGCGCCCTGGGCCCCATCGGCGACCTGTTCAAGACCGAAGTTTTCGCCCTCTGCCGCCGGATAAACGAGCGTTCCCCGGGCCTGGCCGGAGGGAGCGGGATCATCATTCCCCAGGCGATCATCGACAAGCCCCCCTCGGCGGAACTGCGGCCCAACCAGAAGGATCAGGACAGCCTTCCCCCCTACGAGGTGCTGGATCAGATCCTTAAACTGTATCTGTACGCCAACCTTGCCAAGGACGAGATAGCAAAGCAGGGCTGGGACGGAGACCTGGCCGGCCGGATCATCCGGACGGTGGCCCGGGCGGAGTTCAAGCGCCGCCAGGCCCCCCCGGTTCTTAAGGTGAGCCCCCGGGCCTTCGGCATGGGCCGGCGCATGCCCATTGCCCGGGCGGTCTACGAGATATAGCCGGCCTCTTCCGCGGAGCCGCCCAGCGCCTTGGTTGGACTGAAAACGTAACCGGGGAGCTTGCCCCGAAACCCGGCCGGCGCGGAAACTTCGATTCCGCTGAAACAAGGGGATAAGCGCGAACCGCCTTGCGTCCAAACCGCAAAGCCCGGTTCAAAACCCCTTACTGTGCGGAAGGGCCCGGCTCATCAGATCTTGAAAGATTGCCCTCGTCCTTCCTGATAGTCGCCGCATAGATACTGTTGATGATCCCCAGAATGGCGGAAAGGGTAAAAAGCGTCTCAATGCCCACGGCATCCCAGATGTAGCCTCCCAGCAGGGCTATCAGAATCGAAATAACGTGGTTCACCGAAACTCCGGTACTCAGGGTTGCGGTTATCTCCTCCCGGCTTGAGGCAATGGACTGAACGTACACATTGCTTGCCATACTGGCCAGGGAAATTATCGAATCCAGCACGTAGTTTACGCAGACCACCATAAAAGCTACATTGGCGGGAAAGATCCGGTGGGCAAAGCCGTAGAGGATACACACCGCCACTAGAAGCAGGGTGTCGGTAACCATGATGAATTTGTAGCCCAGCCGATCGATAAGCCTCCCCATGAAGGGGCTGAAAACGGTGCCGAAGATCGCGCAGATCCCCAGGAGCAGGGAAATTATCGAAGTAGGCGCGCCGTAATAGCGGATAAGCACGAAAGGGGCAAAGGTGATAAAGATCTGCTTGCGGGCGCCGTAAAAAATTTCCAGCATGTAGTATTTGTGAAATTTACGGGCAAAGTAAAAACGCCGCCGCTTGACCCTGGCGTCCGATTCCTTTAAGGCCAGCACCGTAAAGAACGCCGCCAGCATCAGAAAGGAGGCAACGGCGAATACAATCCGGAAGGGCAGCACATCCTTCCGGGTAAAACCGAAGCGGCTGAGGATGGCGAAGAATCCGGTAACCGCCACAAAGCCCGCGATGTTCCCGATATGGCCCAGGGCGCTGGTAAGCCCCAGGGAAGCGCCCCCCTTGTCTTTTGCGGCAAGATTCAGGGACATCGTGGTTCGTACCGGCATGATCACATGCTCCCCCGTACTAAAAACTACCATAAAGACCACCACCAGGGGCAGGGAGCTTCCCGGATCCCCCTTTTCAGGCAGGGAACAGAGCAGCAGCCCCAAAAGACCCGCCACCATTACCCCAATGCCGATCTTGAACACCCTGGTCTCGGTGAACCGGTACATCCAGGCCAGGATCAGCACCACCAGGAGGCCCGGGGTTTCCCGGAAGAATTCCACGATCCCCCGCTGGAAGGCGGAGATTCCCAGAATATCGGCCAGGTAGTTATCCTGAATACCCCGGTAAAAGCCGTAACTGACGCCGAAAAGGGCCAGGACGCTGAGAAAACGGGCGGGTCTTACCCCTTCGCGGTAAATACCTTTTAGAAGCTCAAACCTGGGAAAACTCATGGCTCAGTATAAGCGGAAATCCGGAAGCCTTCCAAGGGAGGCTTTCAAGAGACCGGATAAACGCGGGGCCGTTCCAAAACTTCGGTTTTTGAAACAGCTTCCATACCGCCCGGCGCTTTGTTGCGCTTCAGGGAAATCCGCGGTAAACTTTGTCCCGAATCGGGCTGCAAAGATCATCCCAGGAGGCGCGTTATGAATTCCCCTATTTTTTTTGGGCTGCTTGTCGGGGCCGTGGCGGTTCAGGGTTTCGGGGCGGATATTTTTTCCTGGAAGACCGGGGAATTTACCGTGGATATGTTGGTGGAAAACCGGGGGGCCGGCCGGCCGGGGATACTTTTAGGGGCAAGCCGGGCCCAGCTTGACCGTTACCTTCCCGGCGGGAATTTTCAGTCGGAAACCAACACTTTTCTGATCCGGGGCCGGGGGCTTACGGTAGTGGTGGACACGGGTTTCGGGGGCGCTCTCTTTGAGAGCATGAAAAGCCTGGGGCTGAGCCCGGCGGACGTGGACGCGGTGCTTCTTACCCACCTGCACGGGGATCATATCGGCGGCCTCCAGCGGGACGGCAAGGCCCTGTTTCCCAAGGCCAAGCTGTACCT